>CAZZVG010000008.1:0-4552 GCA_964657295.1 Iningainema sp.
ACGCCAACGGCTCGGTCTAGGGGATGGTCCAACTCCACGCCTACGAGACATCTTAGAGCAAGATGTGGGACTCCGCATCTTCTATCTGAAGATGCCACCAAAATACTCAGAAGTATATAGCTACAATGAACAAATTGGCGGTTGCATGGCAATTAACGCTGATCACCCAGAGGAGCGACGACGTTGGTCACTGGCGCATGGCTACCTTCACTTTCTCGCACATCGGCGAAAGTCTGAGTTCCACTTTGACGGTCAGTATCAGCGAGTTCCAGAAAGCGAGCGGCTAGCCGAAACTTTTCCAAAATATTTCTTAATGCCAACAAGCGGCTTGCTCAAGCGGTTTAATGATATGTACCGTACACACGGCAAGTTTACTCCAACTAATCTATTCACACTAGCGCATTACTACGGTGTGTCTGTGGAAGCGCTCGTTTATCGGTTAGAGGAAATGGAACTTGTACCGTCAGGAACTTGGGACCGATTGCGTGATCGCGGTTTAAAAGTAAGAAAGGTGCAACAGGAACTTGGCTTAGAGGAAATCCCACAGCGGACTGACATGATGCCACTCCACTATCAGCACCTAGCAATTGAGGCATTGGATCAGGGTCTGATCACTGAAGGGCGCTTTGCAGATTTCCTCCGCGTTGACCGCTTAGAAGCCCGTCGTATTGCAGAGGCGTTGCGGGAGCATTCAAGCGGAATGATCGAGGAATCCACTGATTTCGACCTGCGCCAGATGCAGGAATAATAGGAAGTGAGGTCAAATTATGCACATTGCTCACTCCCACGTTCTTCTTGATGCCTGCTGCGTTCTAAACTTTTGCGCTTCGAGCGAATTGCTGGCAATCTTGAAATCTATTCCTGCTCAGGTTGCAGTCACCCAGGTTGTGCTAGAGCGCGAGTTAAAAACGCTCTCTCGCCTCAAGGTCGAGGAGAACGAGGGTGTTACTCAGTTCGAGGCAGCCATTGCACAGAGTCTACTTACAGTTGTGGACTTTGAGTCAGAAGAGGAGGCGGAATCGTTTGTTAACTACGCCGCAATTCTTGGGGACGATGGCGAGTCCGCCACCTGCGCGATCGCCGTTCACCGAGGATGGGCAATCTCGACCGATGATAAGCGGGCAATCTCTTTTGTTCAGCAGGAAGCACCATCCCTTCAAGTTCTATCAACCCCAGAAATAATCAAGCATTGGTCAGAGGAAACAGGTCTTGATTTATTAATACTACGTGATGTAATCAATGCGATTCGGGTAAAAGGGCGGTATTTCCCGCATAAAAGTCATCCTCTGCATGGTTGGTGGAAAGCTGCTTCAACCAATGTCGATTGGTGATGTTTTGGCACAGTGACCTCTTTAGGTATCTCGGTGCAATCCTAATCGGTTCAGTGTTACGAAATCTCAGGACTTTGAGACACCCCTTACACGTTTTGGCTCTATTGTGTAATGCTGCACCAACAGCTTGTTTATTATTTCTGACTACCAAAATTGTCGGAAGAACTTTTCCACAGAAGAAACTACTTTTATCAACTTAGGCATCCACTTAGTGAGGGTAGCATGAGAACATTTGTTCACAAAGTTTGCAAGTATATTGCCTTACCGCTGGTGTTAGCCTTCCGCTTGCGGTATTGCGAATTGGTTTAATCTTGAATCACCAAGTTTAGAAGCTGGTATATATTAATTTAAATAAATTTACAGCTAAATTGATGTCAGAAATTCAAGTTGCTATTGAAAGTGAAGATGCACCCCAAGCCGCCGCCGCTTTACTGGAAATTGAGGGAATATCTGGGAATTACGAAGTTCCTACCCAAAGAGAAGGCACATTAGCAGTCATCGGTACTATTGTGGGAATTGTGGGCGGAACTGTCGCCTTAGCCGAGCAAATCCGCAAATGGTATTAAGAATGGAAGCAAACACACCCAAACAAAACATTTGATGTGGAATTCTTTCATCCTGAGACTGGTAGCCGGATTTTTCTGGAAGACGCTACTATAGAGGAAATTACCGAAATCCTCAAATATCTCAGCAAATAAAGTGCAAACTATCCGCATTCAACTTCGGGAAAGTACGCAGGAAACAGTTGAACTCAGGTATTGGCTACCTCAAAAAAATCACTATGAATCACGTCGCCTGAAATTAGCAGAAATCGCTGATTTCCTCAAGCAAGGCGAACGAGATTACTATAAACTGCTGCCCAATTTACCAGGAATCGGGCAGCAGTTATTTTTTTGCTTGGATGGGGATGGACGGTGGTTGAGTCGCGGAATTGCTAACTGTCGCGGTGAGGGGTTGGTAATTGCCATTGATACCGATAAAAAATTGGCACATCTACCTTGGGAAGTGCTGCATGATGGTGAGGATTTTTTGGTCAAGCGCGTTAATCCGGTGGTTTTGCCTCTGCGCTGGATTGAGAAAGAAACCGAAGGGTTTTCTGTGGAAGCACGGCAATTGCGAGTATTGTTTATGGCAACCGACCCGGAAGATGTGCAACCAAAGTTAGAGTTTGAACAGGAAGAGGCGAGAATTCTGGCTGATACGAGAGATTTTGCTGTTGATTTGCGGGTGGAAGAAAGCGGTTGCGTTAGCGAGTTGGGTAAGGTGTGGAGTCGCTATTTTAATGACTTTGATGTGTTTCACCTCACAGGACACGCCTCAATTAAAGATGAAGCACCTTACACACCTTACTTTATCACCGAGACGGAAATCGGGGAACGCCACGAAACCACAGCCGCAGAACTTGCCGAAGTCTTCCGGTTTCGCTTTCCCAAGTTGGTGTTTTTATCTGGGTGTCGGACTGGACAAGCACCAGATAAAGGGGCTGTCCCTTCAATGGCTGAGGCACTAACTGCCCAAGGGGCGAGGGCGGTTTTAAGTTGGGGGCGGCCTGTGGAAGATCGGACAGCTACAGCCGCCGCCGCGCACCTCTACGGCAAATTGGCTGCCGGATATCAATTAGCTGAAGCACTCGCTAGCACTTACCAGCAGTTGTTTAAACAGAATGTGCGTGACTGGCATTTGTTGCGGTTATATGTCCAGGGAGAATGTCCGGGTGCGTTGGTGGAAGTGTTGGGAGATTTGCCACCCTCTGCGCCCGAACCTGCATACCAACAGTTTTTAGATCCCGATACCCAACAGGTGCGGGTGGCGAAACCCTCTGAGTTTGTGGGGAGACGGCGGACTTTGCAACGTTGTCTCAAAGCTATTCGCACTTCATTAGGGGTACTAATTCACGGACTGGGGGGTGTGGGTAAGAGTACTGTGACAGCGCGACTTCTGGAAAGGATGGTTGGCTATCACAGGCTAGTGATTGTTCGGCAACTGGATGAGGACAAACTGCTCAAAACCCTTGCTGAACAATGTACCTCGGAACGGGGGCATGAAATTCTCAATGGCAAGTTACCCTTGATGCAGCGCCTCACCAAGTTTTTCACTGAAGGACTGAATTCCAAAGAACAGCGCTTTGCCTTTGTGCTGGATGACTTTGAGGCTAATTTGGATTTACGAAATGGGGTTTATGTCTTGCAACCACAAGTTGTGGATGTACTGCTGGCGTTGCTGAAGGCGATGCAAAATTCCCAATTTCCCCACAAGGTAATTATTACCTGTCGCTACAATTTCACTTTGTCGGAACTGAATCATCGTCTGTACCGCGAACCTCTGGGGGCTTTGGGTGGGGCAGATTTAATTAAAAAGTATAATCGTCTCAATTCGTTTAATGGCAGTTGGCAATTTCAGCCAGATTTGCCGGAACGTGCCAAAAAAGCAGCAGATGGAAATCCTCGACTGTTGGAATGGTTAGATAAGATTTTGCAAAATTCCCCGAAGTCGCCGGAAGCGGAGAGGGGAGTTGAGATGATTCTGCAAAAGATGGCAGATGCGGAAGAGAAGTTTCGTAAGGATATTTTGGCTGAGGAATTGCTGAAGCAGCAAACTCCAGCTTTGCGTCAAATGCTGGGGAAGTTGTTGGTGTATGAGTTACCTGTTCCTCTAGCTGCTATTGACCCGATTTGTGAGGAGATCTCAAGTTGGGAAAGTCATATTCAACGCGCTGAAATTTTGGGTTTGTTGGAAGTTACCCTCACCAACAACGGAGACAGGTTGTATCGTGTTCCACAGATTTTGTCACCGTTGCTAGAGTTTCCAGAAAACCCCAAGGGTGAACAGTTGTATAAACAAGCTGCACAAATTTTGTATCGTCTGTGGTGGGAAGAGGCGGAAACTACTACGGAAGCACAAAAGTTAGTAGAAATTCATCGGTTGGGGTTGTTGGGGAAGGATGAAAAAATTGCAGCGAAAATAGCTTCTTCATTGGCGAACCGCTTGCAGCATCAAAGTCGATTTCGGGAAGCAATACATCTGTGCAAATCAACCTTAGAAATTACTAAAAACCATAGTGTTCTTAAAGAAATGGCTTATTGTGAACACCAGATGGGTGAGGTTGATCAAGCATTAAACTATTACCAACAAGCTTTAAATCTTTGTCCCGCAGAAGATGAACGAGAATTAGGATCAATTTATCATTATTTAGGGATGCTAAAAGCTGCTAAAGGGGAAGT
>CAZZVG010000008.1:4652-19038 GCA_964657295.1 Iningainema sp.
GGAGCAAGCGATCGCACTCTACAATCAGTCTTTGGAAATAAATGAACGCATTGGTGATGTTCAAACCAAACCCTCGACGTTGCACGAACTGGCAAGTATCTACGCCGGTAAAGGGGAAGTGGAGCAAGCGATCGCACTCTACAATCAGTCTTTGGAAATAAATGAACGCATTGGTAATGTCCAAGGCAAAGCTGCGACGTTGCACTGTCTGGGAAATATCTACGACAACAAAGGGGAAGTGGAGCAAGCGATCACGTTCTACAATCAGTCTTTGGAAATAAATGAACGCATTGGTGGAAGTGTCCAAGGCAAAGCCGCGACGTTGCACGAACTGGCAAGTATCTACGCCAACAAAGGGGAAGTGGATCAAGCAATCGCACTTTTCTATCAGTCTTTGGAAATAAATCAACACATTGGAAGTGTCCAAGGCAAAGCGACGACGTTGCACCAACTAGCAATGATCATCTACACCAACAAAGGGGAAGTGGATGAAGCAATCGCACTTTTCTATCAGTCTTTAGAAATAAATGAACGCATTGGAAATGTCCGAGGCAAAGCGGCGACGTTGCACAATCTAGCACATATCTACGCCGATAAAGGGGAAGTGGAGCAAGCGATCGCACTTTTCTATCAGTCTTTGGAAATAAAACAAAGCATTGGTAATGTCAAAGGCATAGCGGAAACGTTGCATAGTATAGCAAGTATCTACGCCAACAAAGGGGAAGTGGAGCAAGCGATCGCACTTTTCTATCAGTCTTTGGAAGTTTTTGAACGTATTGGTGATGCTTATTGGAAAGGACTAACGTTGCATAATATAGCAAGTATCTACGCCGACAAAGGGGGAGTGGATCAAGCGATCGCACTTTTCTATCAGTCTTTGGAAATAAATGAACACATTGGAAATGTCCAAACCAAAGTGATGACGTTGTACGAACTGGGAATGATCTACGCCGACAAAGGGGAAGTGGAACCAGCGATCGCACTCTACAATCAGTCTTTGGAAGTTTTTGAACGCATTGGTAATCTCCAAGGTAAAGCGGCGACGTTGCACCAACTGGGACGTATCTACGCCAAGAAAGGGGAAGTGGAGCAAGCGATCGCACTTTTCAATCAGTCTTTGGAAATAAAAGAACGCATTGGGGATATCCAAACCAAAGCGGCGACGTTGCAAAGTCTGGAATATCTACGCCAACAAAGGGAAAGTCGAGCAAGCGATCGCACCAGCAGTTAATGGCTCCATCTACTACCTCTTAAGCGTGGCATCCTATTTTACTATTACCACATGGTTTCTGTTCTAAATTACGCAATAAATGGAAGAAATCTCTAGTTAGCTTATTGTTTAGGCTCATATTCATGCGGCATTACACAATTGGGCATTTTTGTGTAGAACAGCCCTCAAATGGCTTATTTTCGTTAAAGATTCCGGTTCCACGAAATCCTAAGAATGTGGAACACACACCTAGAATGGCTTTTTTCGTTGGTGAGCGCACCTCGCTTGTCGAAAATAATCCGCAACCATGAAGTAATTGGGTTAAGGGGCAGGCTTTGGGGGCGATCGCCTGAGATGCTGACGGTATTGATGTATAAACTGTGGCGGTTTAGCTATCTCATTGCCTAGATGAGCAAACAGCACTTTCGCAGCGTACCAGCCAATCATCACGGTTTTTCGTTCCCTTCGTCGGGTCATGATGAAATCTTATTGGTCGAGGGCGGCGGGGCGATAAGTTTCACTTAACTTTCACGTGGGTTTCAGGGGCAATTCTCTTTGGTGCCGCTCTTTATAGATAGGTAAGCCAACCGAAGTTGGCTCACGTAAATCCTATTATGTCGCATGTTTTCCGGCGCGGGCGCAGCTTCTGTGATATTTGGCAGCTTTTTTGACCTACTGAAAAAAGCGAAAAACTGTATAAACGATAAAAACTCTATAATACCTATTGAACTATATTGGGGTTGAGCCACAATTTCGGTAGGGTTGCGAAAGTCCTCTGCCGCCGCTTATCTTAGTGGTTAGCTTTAAAAAATCGGAGCAACAAGTGGCAGCAAGTATTACTTTTATTGAACAAAATGCTCCAATAGATGAGTATGGTCGTGCGCTTTATGCTGTTTCGCGCTCAATTTTAAGAGCATTAATTGATTCGATATCTCATGAAGATTTGACAGACTTGAATACCCAACTTGTTGATGTCAGAATGCGGCAACTAGCCAAAATCGTAAGGCTTGAGCGCGATAAAGGAATGAAAGGTGATGGTTTCGAGTGGGCAGTTCACGAAGCCATTCTTGGGAAAGAGCCTAGTGTATTGAATCCACTTAGTCAGGCACTAAAACGCGCATCAAAATATGTAAAAGACAGTGAACCGACATCTCTATTATTTGGTCAAGAGCGTGCAAAGTACTTAGGCTTTCTCGATGCTGTTGTAGATGAAGCAGGCACAGATTCATATATTCTTCCACAAGGGAAAGGAAAACCATTTAAATTTGGGCCTTGGGTATCAATTGCAGCACGAGGTCATACGGCAGAGCCTGAGCTAAACGAAAGAATCAAGAAAATCTGGAAAACAGATCTATTTCTTTCTACTATTGGTGATCAAAAACACTTTGCTGCAACGGTGAAATCCAATTTAACTCAACTAGAAGGTGGGCAAGGCTTACGGATAGGTATTGTCCCAGAGTCTAATCACTCACAGTATAAAACTGGGGTAACATTTAGCAAAAAGCATGGACTATGGATTGTAACACTAGCTGATCCTAATGGCTTTATGGGCTTATTTAATGATGCTTATCATGCAGTAGCTAGGGCTATATGTACACTTGGCAAACAAGAGCAACCACCGTATTTTGTTAAACCGAGTGCAAAAGCCCAAAAAATTCAGGAGCAGTTAGAAAAATATCCAGATGCAAAAGCTATTGATATTGAAAATGCACTCAATGAGGCGGCACAGCAGGACTTGGTTGCCAGTTCACATAAACTTGTTAGTGTAAACGCCCCAGATTGGCTTCATATAAAAGCAATGGCTCCTAAAATAATTTCCCCTAAGCCCAAATTTATTAAGTTGGATTAAGCAGCAACCCTTGCTTCAACCCATCCTAGAGATACTGATAGAGCGTCTCGCGGCTGATGCCGAATTCACGGGCGAGCGCCGTTTTTTGCTCACCTGCGGCTACCCGTTGCCGCAGATCGGCTACCTGTTCTAGCGACAGGGATTTCTTACGGCCACAGTATGCGCCGCGCCCTTTGGCAAGCGCGATGCCTTCCCTCTGGCGCTCATGAATCAATGCCCGTTCAAACTCGGCGAACGCGCCCATGACGGAAAGCAGGAGGTTCGCCATCGGGGAATCCTCACCCGTGAAGGTCAGGTTTTCCTTGACGAAGGTGACGCCGATTCCCCGCCTTGTGAGCTGCTGCACCAGGCGGCGCAGATCGTCGAGGTTACGGGCGAGGCGGTCCATGCTATGCACGATGACCATGTCCCCCTCGCGCACATAGGTGAGGAGGGCGTCCAGTTGCGGGCGCTGCGTATCCTTGCCGGAGGCACGGTCGGTAAACATCTTGTCCAGTTCCACGCCTTCGAGCTGGCGCTCCGGATTCTGATCGGTCGTGCTGACGCGCACATAGCCGATGCTTTGCCCTTTCATGATGCCTCCATGCCTGTCTTGTCAGGTTAGGGTTTAAGACATGGCTTGACGTTTGTCAAGAAATTCAAAAAACCATCCTATCCTGACATGATGGAGCGGTCTTGGGAAGTGTCAAGTTAGGGTGTACCTCAAATGCACACTATTCTGGCAACAGTGCCCTTTTTCCCGTTTTACCAACTTTTGATGATTGGGTATCGGGTGAGGCATCCAGGGCAGACATACGGCGAAGCTCGACAGAATAAGGGTTAAGGTTCCCGCCAGGGCAGCCAGATTTTTTTCGTTTTACCAGCTTTGGGTCATAAGTTGGGATTTGAGTTCTATCTTGCTCGGTGTCAAACACTGTAACAGTAGTTACAGTATTGTACACCTGCCACGACGCAGAGAAAGCAGGTTCTTCTGCGGCAATGCCGCCACCCCGTGCAGGCGGGATATGGTCATGTCCAGCTTCAATGGTTGGGGTTCGCTGATTCCCGAAGCTGGCGTTTTCTAATGTAGGTATTGAGTGCGAGGTGGTTGCTGTATCCGAGGATTTTGGCGATCTTCCGCACATTTCTCCGTTCTAGTGAGGCACGTACTCTTGACTCACTTGACCAAGCAATGGCTGAGGCTGTAAATTATATTACCGAGGATGATGCATGATTGTTGGTTCAACCACTGTGGTCTATTTACCTGAAAATTGCTGTAATGTTATTTTGACCGTAAGGAGCATACAGAATGAATATGTTATAAAGCAAGTATGACGTTCCATTTTATACGTGTGAAAACGGTCATTTTCGCATATACAAAAATGCAGATTTTTGTATTATACGATACAAACAAGGCAGGATTATGAATCAATATCATCTGCATCCCTTGCGCTCCCATCAAGGGAGGGTTCTTGGCAACTTTTGGTGATCATGGTTCGGGATGTTAGTTTAGGCGATCGCAACAGATAAATTTTCTCTCCTTTGAGTTTGTAGATATTGAACCTCCACCCGCAGTAGTTGAGAATGGTATCAACAAGTTGAAAAAAGCTACAATAGAGTTGAAAAGCCTATATTACTTGTGGAATATAGTTTTAAGGTAATAAGACGAAAAAATAGTTGAGAATCAAACACTCAGAGCCTAACATGGGTGAGAAGGCTATAAAAGTACTCTGTCACTTGTTACCCGATAAAAAACACCTTAAAATTGAGAATTGGCGAATTGACGAGGCACAAACTACCATCACGTTAGTTATTGTTTCAGTACAAACTGTTACCAGCGTGCCCAATCTGCGCTTCCCAAACTCACCGAATTCATAGTCGCTATGAGCGTACGTTGGCTGATTTATCGTGGGCTGATTACAGAATCACTTTAGTAATGCGTGTGAGTTCGTTTTTTTGTCTCAATGCTAATTGTAAACGGCAAATTTTTACTGAAAGGTTGGCGCTTCGTAACCGCTCCTTGGACGATATTATTTTTTTTAGAATATAAAGAAGCCCATTATTTAAGCAGTAATGGGCTATTTATTGCTGAAATTTTTAGTGAATAAAATTTTAAATTTCGTTTGGGATAACGATTATTTGAAAGATGGCTTTTTGTAGATTGTTTGCTTCAGGGAAGAATTCTGTCAATCTTCGCAACTCAGCTATTTTTGCTTCTGCACGTTCTTTTGCAAATCGTAGTCCATCTTTAGCCTCATGAGCCAAAAGTAAGAATCCACTTTTCAGATCGCATTCTATAAAATACCCTTTGTCCTTTGGGTCATTTTATAAATACGAGAAAAAGTCAGTGTAAATACAATATTTTTGTCTATCATTAGACCATCCTGAAATTAATAAAGCTTCATGTTCGAGATTTTCTCTTTTTTGCAGTATTTCAAAATACTCCTCAAATTTTGACTGCATAACCCCTTTTAAATATGTCTGTCTTTTTGTAGTTCCATGCCGATAGGAGCGATCGACTTACTAGCTATCGCTCCTATCGGTTGATTAAGCTACTTTAACCTGTTGTGGTTTCGATGCCACCCCATTTAGAAAAGTATCATTAATTTGTTGAAGAATTTTATCAATCTTTTTTTGACCATGCCGCTTGTTGTAGTAAGTTTCTACCTTGCTGTGGTCTTTGCTATTTTGCATATCGTACTTGAAGTGATGGGTAATAATCTCATCGGCATGGCTCTTAATCCACTCTCCGACTGTCAGCCCATTGACTCCAGATAATTCCCTGAGCGCAAGGTTTGTAATAGCCAGACGGTCATCATCCCCCGTTGCTACAGTGTTGTTGTAAAGGCAGATTGCCTCGAAGCTACGACGGATTTTTTCGATAGCTGCACCCTGGGCTTTGGTTGCCCATAGTTCCTCATTGCTCTTGGTTTCCCAGTTAATCACCTCTTTAGTTGAGGTTTGTGTTTTGGGTTGAGTAGGGGTAATGGTTGTCGTCTGTTCGATTTCTGTTTGAGCGGTAGGGGTGTCAACCGTTGGTTGTTGGAGATTAACTGAAGCAAATTTCAGTTTCTCTTCTACCATTTGATCTATATATGCTTTGAGTTCATTTTTAATATCGCCTACATTGAAGGTACTTTGTTGGGGTTCTTGTGCTGCTAACTCCATTTCTTGTTTCTCCTGTTGTAACTGGTTAATTTGTTTTTCTAACTGGGATATTTGCGCTTTAGCTTCTAGTAATTCTTTGGCTACATCTAATTTTTGTTGGTGGGACTGAATCAGTCGATTGACTACCGCCTGCTGATTTGGTAACTGCCAGTCAAGTTGCAACTGTTTGATGCTTTCAAAATCACCTTCAGATACCCTTACTTGCGCTACCTTTTCTTTGTGCGGTATTGGAGGGAATCCAACAGACTTTGAGCAATAATAATCAGCGTAGCCGATGGTAGTCGCGATAGCTTGCAACTCTTTATCTTTAGGCTTTTCTTTGACAAAATGACCAAGTAACTGAGCATAGTAAAGCATCTGCGATCCGACAGACCTATCACAATCACGTTTGGTAGCCAAGCAAGCATAAGCGGCTCTGAGGGCTTTGCAGTCGTTTTGGTCTTGGTCATTGCGGAAATTTAGCAAGGGTTGCTGGGTATCGCGACCACCGAAGTACTCTTGTACTACGCGGCGTAACGAATTCCCTCGTTTGTTTTCGATGCTTCTGTTTTGGGCTGCTATGTCTTCAGGAAATTCAGTAACCACCTCTTTGAGCAGTGATCGAGTACCTGCATCTCTTCTCAATTGCCCTAGTTTTTTAATGATGTAGTCAGCAGGGTAAAGAGTAGCGATAGTAAAAGCTGCTTCCTCGCCTCGCTTCTTGCCCTGACCTTCAAACATCACCTGATAACCTTCACTCGCTACAGCAGTGAATTTAGCACGGGCAAGTATTTCGTGAGGGCGTCTACCAGTTGCCGCGACTAATCCCACAGCCAATTCATGAGGATCTTCGCTTTCCAGCAGTTGCCCCGTTACTTCTAGGTATTTGTCGGGGTCTACCTCTTGGTCGTTGCCCAAGCGGTCTATCACCCGTGTGGTTTCGTTGCGCTCTTTCCACTTATCCTTGTCCAGTCCACAAAGCAGCAAACAGTAATGCTTTAACTCCGTTCCCGTAACGTTACCATTGGCATCGTGTTTAGGGATTGATTCGGCATTTAAGCCTTGCTCTAAAACTAAACTTTTAAATTTTTTGTAGAATCCGTAACGACTAAGGTAAGTACCTAACGTGCTGGCGTTGTAGGTTGTGTGGAGATTGACCCACTCATTGAACCGCTCGCAGTAAGGTGTAATTTCCTCAAGGCTTCTCAGGTCTTTGGTTGCCTGAAACAATTCGTCAATTTTTTCCTGTAGTGCTGCCGACATCGTTCTTGTTCCTTTTGTCTAACTAGTTAAATTTTAGTCTAACAAGTTATAGAATATCAACAACTAGTTAGACATTCTTCTAACTAGTTCTCAATTGTTATTGCCACCAGAATCCGAACCTACAACGAACATCGACTCTTGAGTGCGATCGCACTTGAAAAGCGTACTATCGATATCCATCCCTTGCTGAAATGGGTATCGTAGCCCGATTCTAGAAGGTACACCCTATTAGCCTGGATGGTGGATAGCATGGACAGATGACAAGCATTGGCAGTCTTACCTTCACTTTTTGTCATTCGGAATTGATAAAAGGGGGGTAAACACGTAATCACAGATTTGACAACGAAAACGTTGGTGCTTTAAGCCATCGGCTAAGACTTGAAAACCATTTTGTTGAAGTTCTTTTGATTTGCAGTTAGGGCATTTGAGATTGGATGTGGTCTTTTGCACTCTCATAGTCGGCTGTTTTGGCTGTTTGTGTTGAGGAGCATCACTTGCTGGGCGACTGCTTTCCTTTGTGGTTTGAGTTTGCACGGAGAGGTACAAGGCGCTGGAATCATCAGGGCGGGCATGAAGGTATCTGCTGGTGGTGGCCACGGAGCTATGACCAAGAGTATTCTGCACCAAATGCAGTGGCGCCCCCCTGGACAGGGAATGGGTTGCATGGGCGTGTCTCAACCAATGGGGAGAGACCTTTTTGTCAATACCCGCATCTAATGCCGCCTTTGCCACAATCCGATTGACCTGGGATTGGTCAAGGGTTGTGCCAAGAGAATCTTTTTCCCTGGACACAAACACTGGGTCAGAGGGAAGAGCATTGTTTTTCAACTCGGAGAGCGAATTCCAAACAGGCTCGGGCAGAAGTACGATTCTGGTTTTTCCACCTTTGCCAAATATAGTCAATTGTCCACCAGGCTTTCTATTCGACAAATCCTTCCAACGCAGTGCGCATAATTCATTCACCCGCAAGCCGGCAGTGTAAAGCAACAGCAAGATCGTCTGATTTCGCGGATTTGTCTGAGTCTCAATCATAGCAGCGACCTCTTCTTCACTGAGGATGCGTTCATTGAGGGTATCCTTAATTTTGGGTTGGCGTAAGCCCTGACTAACATTCTTCTGCAAGACCCCAATCTGATGCCCGAAACTCAAAAGCGACCTCACCGCAGCCATCTTTAAACGTTGCGTATGAGGGGCGTAGTCAGTGAAAGTATCCTGCCAGTTTTGAAGGTCAGCGAGAGTGACTGCACGGAGTGGTTTTTTTACCCATTCAAGAAACTCATTTACGCAACGCTTGTATCCCCGTTGGGTATCAGAGGACAAACCATGTAGCCACATGTGAATGAGGCTTAGATCGGTGTCATTCGTAGTGATGTCATTCGTTTGCTCGCTCGTTGTTCACCTCCATGAGTGCAAAGAAATATAACTTATCTTGCACTCTATTTTATCAGTACCTTTACAATTCGATTCCTGCTGTGGAGGGATAAAAAAGTTCAACAATAAATAATAAAGTCCAATAATCAATAAAAAAGTTCTACAATTTCTGGGGTGCGCTTGGCGCCCCAAGCGTCCGGGAATAACTCGCGCCCCAAGCCCTTGCTGCTTTAATGATCGTGATGGGGCAATTTTAGCCTTACATCCATCGGATGTAAGGCGCTCCACACTGCTCTGTGGGGTCAGGGGTTGCCCAGATTTACATATGTTTGTCCCAAGGGGTGGAAATTCACGCGTCAAATGCATGAGTCGGGACTGACGGCGCAGTCTGTCGTGAGTCGTGCGATCGCCTTAAACAAAGTCCCATTGATGTTGTTAGATCTGTTGGCTCACATCTTGCACCTGGCACAGGTGCGGCTACACAGACAAAACCCCTTCGGGTGACGCTCGTGCCTCGCTAACGCCAGATCCTGCAGGAGGGTTTCCCTCCTTCTCTCAAGGGGAGACGCTGACGCTCCTTCGTCGCTAACGCTTTGCTAACGCGAACAGGGCTGGACTCACCGCCTAGCCTTCGGCTTCTGCTTCGCAGTACGCGGGTTTCAAACCCTTGATATTCCGTGAGTCCGCGTAGGCGGACTTGGTTTGTATAGCCAAGCCAGCGCGCATTATGAGTGTTAGCCCGACCTAGGCGACTGGCGCGCGAATTCTATTCGCCGGGGGTTGGTGCAAGATCTGAGTTGGCGAACATCGGCAGAACACTGGCTAATTCAAGGGCGAAAATGGGCGATAGGGAAAAAGGCGTGATGTCTAGAAATTTTAGTTACTAAAAAAATAACCCTTGGCACACAACCAAGGGCTTTAATCTGAATAAAAATGATTTGTTAAGCAGGTACATTAGATTGTGTTTCCAAAGCCGCAACACGTTTTAGTAAGGATTCTAATACTTCCCTCGTGGTTACATCATCTCGCCCTAATGCTGCCCTAATAACCGACAAGCAGTATTCGGAATAGCTATCAAATCCTTTTTCAAGAGCAGTTTTCTTGATAGCTTCCAATTCTTCACTAGCTATACGGATATGAAGCATTGTGTCTTTGGTGCTTTTTTTTACTGGCATAACTTGATATTCAATAAAACTTATCTCAATACTAGCTAAATGTATAGACACTTGAGAGACGATTGTGCCACTTTAACAAACCGCCATATTGGTTTCTCATTTGTAAGACGACCGAGTTACACTGAAAGGGTAAAGCGAACAAGCCAGTCCAATGCCCACGCTCAAAGAACTCAAAGCCCAATTCCTCGATCAGACTGGGCTAATTGCTAACAAAAAGAGTGCGTATTCAGTCTGTTCTAACCTAGGCGATAGAAAAATGGCAACCAAGGCAGATTGGGACTTTGCTTTGGCTAACATCATCCCTGATAAAACTCTGAAGTATCAGCAAGAATTTACAGAATCCCTCAAAGATTTAATCACTGTTCTGGAGTCCCAGACAGAGAAACTTCAGGAACTAAATGCAGTCTACGAGAAAGAGTTGCAAAATTCTCACGATGATGAAGAAGTCGCTAAATTGAAAGCCGAGAATGTCGAACTGCAAGCCAGTGTTGAAGCCTTCAAGCAATCGAACGAGCTATATGCGGAAGACTTCCATAATTTGATGGATGAAGTTGAGAAGCTGAAAGCTGGCAACAAAGAGTATCAAGAAGTTATCGCCAGTCAGTTCGTTGAGATTGAACAACTGAAAGCATCAGATAAAGATGGAGATAGAATTATCGCTACGTTACGTAACGAAATTCAATTTCTCAATAAAGAACTAGCTAAAAGCATGAAGCAACCAATACGAGTCATCCAACTGGAGAAGCAAATTCAAAAGCTCATTTATGAAATCGAATATCTCCAGCGCGAGAACAGAATCCTACAATCTAGCCAACAAGAAAAAGCTTCACTCAACTCTACCCCTGCTGTTGAAGCATTCTCAGACTTTTGCTTCGCTCTACCTCAAGAATGGGCGTCCGTGTTCATAAATTCCTTCTTCTCCAACTCTTCAGATTTTAAAGCTACCTATCGGAAGTTGAGTTTAAAGTTTCACCCCGATGTCAACCGTAACCCCAAATCTGCCGAATTGTTCCGCACCCTCAACGAATCCTATGACGTACTGAAGAATGCGATTTGCTCCGATCAAGAGTTGATAGCTTTTTAATCAGTACGAACTATGTATTACTAATGTAACACAAAAGTAAGAGCATATAGAAAAATCGGCAGTCCTTTCAACAAAACCGCCGATAGCTATCAAGCCCACACTAGGATAAATAAATCTACTGATTATTTTTATCTTATGTTGCATCTGTGCGATCTTCTTCTCTAGCAATCTTTGCTTTAAATGCAGCAATTCTAGCAATTAACAGGATATCAATTAATTAGTAAAGTATTTTTTGCGACTAGCTTGTACGTAGGTTGTGGTTGGCGATCACGCTAGCGATTCGATTTAGGTCAATCGCAAAATCGCTCTCAGGTGCGAACTGTGGAAACTTTTAGGGCTTGAGCGTCCTGGGCTGCTAAGTCCACAGGCTCAGCCAGAGTGATATCAGTTGATTCTAGTGGTTGGCAGGCAGGTGCGCCGCGTTCCTCTGTTTGCGCTTCACAATTACTTCCACAGATATTTGAATGACATGCCCACTTTGGGGGACTCTCGATGCCGACATCCAAAGAGCCGCTGAGTTGTGGGAGCAAGCGAACAATCTCTTCCTAGATGCTGGAAGAATATTTGCTGAAACAAAGGCGGGGGCTAAACGCAAATTTAATCAGCTTTGCCTTTATCTAAGGGTAAAATCTTATGCGGATTTTTGGAAATGCCAGATAAATTGTAAGCATTATTCACTAAAAGGAGCGCCATGCTGACAGAATTTACCCTCGCCAACTTCAAAAGTTACAGTACAAGTCGATTACCCCTAGGCTCGCTGACGGTGCTAATAGGTGCAAACGCCGCAGGTAAAAGTAATGCTCTTGAAGGTCTGCGCTTTCTGTCATGGCTGGCACAAGGACAAAAACTCTCCAGCATTCAATATGCCGTAAATAGTGCAGAGCGTGTTGTACGCGGTCGAGTAATTGATTTGTGCCATCGGGGACAATCAAGTTTTACCATCGGTTGCCGTTTGGATTCAACAGAGTGGAACCAACTTGATATAACCCTCAATGTGCGTGACGGAGAACTGCACATCAGTGGTGAGCGAACCGTTAGCTCGACAAGTCTTGTCCCATTATATAACCTAGATGAACCATCTCAAGGAGCACAGACTGATGTTGGTGTCGCATATAACAACTTTACAAGGGGAGAAAACAAACCACAAATAACGTGCAGCGATCAAATGGCTATATTCGTGCAATTAGATAGCCCTAGTCGTTTTGATGCCAAATACCCCGAATCTCAAAAGATTATTCCTGAGACTGTCCGCGAATATCAACGAGTCTTAAAGAACATCCTGTTTTTAGATCCTGTCCCCGCCAGAATGCGCGAATACAGCTTCAAATCTGATAAGCAATTACTTGAGGATGGTACAAATCTTTCTAGTGTTTTATTTCGCTTGTGGTCGAACCAAGCTGAAAATCAACAGGCAATTCTGAACTTTATCCAAAGTCTACCAGAACAGGCTATAGATGGGCTAGATTTCATTTTTGGCCCACGAGATGAAGTCATGGTGCGACTAGCGGAAACCTTTGGCAATAGCCATCGCTATTATGAGGCAGCATTATTATCCGATGGCACACTGCGGGTATTGGCTATAACTGCTGCTATGCTATCGGCACCCGTTGGCAGTCTAGTCGTCATCGAGGAAATTGACAACGGCGTTCATCCCAACCGCGCCAAGCATCTACTTGCCAGCATCCAGGATATTGCTTTGCGGCGTAAGTTGCGGGTGCTGCTTTCCACCCATAACCCAGCCCTAATGGATGCCTTGCCCGATGCTGCCCTAGGTGATGTAGTGTTTTGTTTCCGAGATCCAGACTCAGGAGATAGCCGCCTTGTACGGCTTGGGGATATGTACGAATTTCCAGGTCTGATATCGCAAGGACCACTCGGTCAACTGGTAACTGCTGGGGTAGTGGATCGGTTTGTCAAGTCGCCGCACACACTTGAAGATAGAAAACAGCAAGCTATGGAATGGCTGTCTCGTTTACAGGAGTACGACAATGAGTAGTATTTGCCTGATCGATACCAGCATATTCCTCGAAATACTCAATGTTCCTAACTATAATCAGCATAGAGCATCAGTTCTCGAAGATTTTCAGACCTATGCTCAATCTGGCTGTACTTTTTTATTGCCTATGGCGACGATACTCGAAACAGGCAACCACATTGCCCAAAACGGCGATGGCACAATGCGAAGGAAAACCGCCATCCGTTTTGTTAAAGAAGTTAAAGAAGCATTCACAGGCGTAGCCCCCTGGAGACCTACTACATTCCCGAACACCGCAGAGATTTTGGAGTGGATTGACAAGTTCCCGAATCTAGCTGGCAGAAACAAAGCTCCTAATAAGCTTGAAGGAACCAGCTTCGGCGATCTCAGCATCATTCAGGAATTTCATAAATCCTGCAATCTCTTCCAAATGAGTGAAGTGTTTATCTGGTCACTAGACAGCGATTTACAGAATTATCACCAAAGGTCAAAATGACTATGTGAGCCAGTTTCAGTAAATCGCAAACTTTTTTCCAACAGAGCGATGCCTGCGGCGGGCTGCGCCTACGTCAAGATTTTGTACCTTGAAATACATTTTTGGCTGAACTATCTTAACCCGTAGGTTGAGATAGTTCAGCCAAACACCAATGAGGATCGTAGCAGCGCTTCCCACTCGAAACTCGAAAACTAAGGTATCGCTTTTTTTGCCTGCTCAAAACTTTGAAACTTGCGTGGCTTCCACCGTTAATTTAAATCTAGGCATAACTGGGTAAAAGTAGATAATCCACGTTGACTCGGTTTCCTAGACCTAGACGCGGCAACGGATACCGCGTCAAAACCCGTTGGAATCGCACCAACCTCGAAAAGCTCCAGTTGGACTGGATTGCCTAATAGTCCGTGCTTACCCATAGGGTGGATAAGTTGACCATTAAGCGTAACCTCTCGCGTCCTGTTAGGACAGGCAGTAAAATATCGGTGTCTGGGAGTGCCGAGGACACTCTTGCACACTTTACCCCAATGCGACCAAACGTGCTTCACCTTAGTATCTTTGGCGTAGGCGGACTTGGAAGGAAGTAAATGATGTTGATTTGGAATTCTTTCTGAAAATCTTCGACCGCGACGCGCTACGACAAACGCTGCCGAGGACGACGAATTCATGCCATACATAGACATGAATTTCATCAAACCTACCAAACTGCTAAAAGCAGCCTTAACTTTCTTATGATAAATACCGTGTTTTTGACAAGCATTATCTAACGCGTTATTCCACTGACTATATGGATGCCTAAGCCAGGAAGTCACCCTCCTGACTCGGCTACAAAACCGTGCGTGA
>CAZZVG010000009.1:0-18375 GCA_964657295.1 Iningainema sp.
AATGCTGGATCAGGAGCGAACTGTCCGTGTTAATTCTGCTGGATGAGAATCTGTTAAGCAAGAAACTAAAGAAACTGCTTGTGGATGCAGGACACCTGGTACAGAATGTGGAGGACATGGGGTGGCGCGGTGTAAAAGACCGAGAACTTTTAGCTTTGGCTGAGGCACATCCCTTTGATGTGTTTATTACAGCGGATAAGAACTTGCCATATCAACAAAATTTTCGTGGTCTTAGGTTACAGGTTGTGGTATTGGATGTAAAGAGTACGCGCCCGGATTACCTGCTGCCGTTAATCACTCAAATAAGCGGTTTGCTGAAATCTGTGGCTCCTGGCGCAGTCATGTTGATTAATGATGCAGGAGAGGTAACGCCTTTCAACCCAGGCACTGGATGGTGATGTACTTTCATAGGATGTTTAATGACTGCGGTAGTAGCAGATACATACACAATAATATGGTTCATAGTGGAGCCAAACAGATTATCCGAAAATGCTTGACGACTTAATCTTGCGATCGCCCAAGCTATTAGGGACTTCCAATTAAAAAGAATACCCAAGTTTGTAGGGTGCGTTAGGTGGAACACCGTAACGCACCGTGCTTTGTAGGAAGATGGTGCGTTAGCGATAGCGTAACGCACCCTACGACTACTGGAATAATTTATTTTTTGGACTTCCCTTAGCCAAATTCCGCGCCATACCTTACCAGATATGCCGGAGCGCATTATTGCGGCGATCTTATACTTTACTGTACCATTAATTACACGCGATTGAAACAAAAATCTATATTATGGTTTACAAAGTTGTGGTGGACGATGCCCTACCTACGTTATAGCAATCCTAAATGATTCGTGAACACCTCTCCCTTGTCCCCCTTGTCCCCCTTGTCCCGTAAGGCGAAGCTTTACATTCACAGCCAGCTTTTTAAGTTTGTGCAAAAAATTTTTAGCCAAGATGATAGTTTCTGTGAGTGAGGTGGGTATCCTCATGAGAGGAGGATTGCTGATACCTAAGTATTTACCACAGCAACCAGCGAAACATGACTATTTCTGGGGAGGATTACGTAATTGCTCGGCGCAAGAAGATTGAGCGGCGACAAAGGATTGTAACCATAGTGTCGATGGTCTCGTTTTTTGGTTCTGGAGTCTTTACAGTAATTCCTGCACTGCAACAGGCTAATCATCCCAAGCCAGTAACTGCGTCTGCTGAGTCAGGATTACAGCAAAAGGCGCGGGGTTTTGAGTTGGTTTTACAACGGGAACCACAAAACCAAGTGGCGTTGGAGGGGTTAGCAATGGCGCGGATACAGTTGAAGGATGCTCAGGGTGCTATTCCTCCTTTGGAGAAGCTGGTGAAGCTGCAGCCTGAACGGCAAGATTACAAACAGATATTAGAGCAGGTGAAGAAACAAGTGGGTAAGGGAGAACACCAGACAAATAAACGACAGAAGCCTAATTGATACTTCCTAGTTATCAGGAATTCGTTGTTACTATTGGGGTCTATCGAAAAATGTTTAATGATCAATCTATTTTGATCACGGGTGGTACAGGCTCATTCGGCAAGCAATTTGTGAAAACGCTTCTTAGTCGATATCAGCCTCGGAAAATCATAATTTATTCACGAGATGAGCTAAAGCAGTATGAAATGGCGCAGGAGTTTAACTCGCCTGTAATGCGCTATTTCATTGGGGATGTGCGCGATCGCGATCGCCTGTATTTAGCTATGCGGGATGTGGATTATGTCGTTCATGCTGCTGCACTTAAGCACATTCCTGCTGCTGAATACAACCCGATGGAATGTATTAAAACAAATATTCATGGAGCTAATAATGTTATAGATGTAGCTATAGAGCAGGAAGTCGAGAAGGTGATTGCTCTCTCTACAGATAAGGCAGTTAATCCGATTAATCTTTATGGGGCAACCAAGCTAGCTGCTGATAAACTTTTTGTTGCAGCCAATAACATTGTTGGGGCACTAAGAACTCGGTTTGCTGTAGTTCGCTACGGCAATGTAGTCGGGTCAAGAGGGTCCGTTGTGCCGTTCTTTCAAAAACTGATTGGGGAAAAAGCTACTGAGATCCCCATTACTGACCCGCGCATGACACGCTTTTGGATTACCCTTCAACAAGGTGTAGACCTTGTTCTTAATAGCTTTGAACGGATGCAAGGAGGAGAAATCTTTGTACCCAAGATTCCTTCAATGAAAATTACCGATTTGGCTGAAACATTGGCACCGGGAGTACCAACTAGGATTGTTGGCATTAGACCTGGGGAAAAACTGCATGAAGCCATGTTTTGCGCTGAAGTTTCAAACTTGGCTTTTGAGTTTGCAGACCACTACGTGATTAGACCAACCATTGAATATGCCCATACTGTTGATTACAGTTGCAATGCTTTGGGTGAAAAAGGAGTGAGCGTTTCTGAGGGGTTTGAGTATAGCTCTGAGACGAATACGGAATGGCTGAAGGGTTTCCAATTGCTGGATATGTTGAAGGCATGAATCACTATATTCCCTATGGACGGCAGGATATCAGTCAAGAAGATATTGATGCTGTCGTTGAAGTATTGCGCTCAGATTGGATTACTCAAGGTCCAGCTATAGAGAAGTTTGAGCAAGCTGTTGCCAAATATTGTGGGGCAAGTTATGCTGTAGCAGTTTCCAGTGCGACAGCAGCATTGCATATCGCTTGTCTTGCAGCTGGTTTGGGACAGGGGGATATCTTTTGGACATCACCTAATACGTTTGTCGCCTCAGCTAACTGTGGATTGTACTGCGGTGCGAAGGTTGATTTTGTAGATATTGACCCAAATACCTACAATTTGAGCGTCTCTGAATTAGAGCGTAAGTTGGCTTGGGCAGAGAAGCAAGGATGTTTGCCCAAAGTAGTGATACCTGTGCATTTTGCTGGACAATCCTGTGAAATAGAGCAGATTGCGGCTCTGTCGCAGCGTTATGGTTTCAGAATTATCGAAGATGCCTCTCATGCGATTGGAGGACGCTATCAGGGACAACCTGTTGGCTCTTGTCAATTTTCGGATATAACTGTTTTTAGCTTTCATCCGGTAAAGATTATCACGACGGGTGAGGGGGGTATGGTGCTGACAAATCAGGAGGAATTATATGAGAAGTTGATTAGGCTGCGATCGCATGGCATTACTCGTGATGTAGCTCTGATGCAAGGAGAGTCTCACGGTCCTTGGTACTATCAGCAGTTGGAGCTAGGCTTCAACTATCGCATGACAGATATCCAAGCTGCATTAGGTGCTAGCCAGTTGCAACGACTGGATGAGTTTGTCGAACGTCGTCAGTTTTTGGCTGAGCGTTACAATCAGATGCTGCAAGCTTTGCCGCTAATGTTACCGTGGCAAGATCCAGATACTGAGTCTAGCTGGCATCTGTATGTAATTAGGCTGAAGCTGGATAAGATTAGTAAAACTCATCGGCAAGTGTTTGAAGAACTTCGCAAAGCTGAGATTGGGGTAAATTTGCACTATATCCCGGTTCATACGCAACCTTATTATCAACAATTAGGTTTCAATTGGAGTGACTTCCCACAAGCAGAGAGTTATTACCAGCAAGCAATCAGCCTACCTATACACTATGGCTTGACCCAGGAAGACCAAGACAGAGTGGTAACGGCACTGCAAAATATTCTGCTATGAAAACGGTTGCTATCATTCAAGCCCGCATGGAGTCTACTCGCTTACCTGGGAAGGTGATGAAACAGCTTTGTGGCAAGACTGTTTTGGCTCATGTTATTTCCAGGGTTCAAGCTTGCTCGTTAGTTGATGAAGTGATTGTTGCCACGACTACATACCCATCGGACGATGTCATTGTTGCGGAATCTGAAAAATGTGGGGCAGAGTGGTTTCGGGGAAGTGAAGAAGATGTTTTAGAGCGATACTATCTGGCGGCTAAAGAATATAAAGCTGATGTAGTTGTGAGGGTAACATCTGACAATCCTCTGGTTGACCCTGAAGTTTTGTCACAAATGTTGGAATATTTCAAAAGTGAAACAGAATGCGGACTTGATATTGACTATCTGAGCAATAGCCTGAATCGAAGCTATCCTTTGGGTTTAGATGCAGAGGTTTTTACTTTCGCTACCTTAGAACGAACTCATAGAGAAGCACACAAGCTATACGAAAGGGAACACGTTACGCCTTATATCTATGAACATGCAGAAATATTTTCTTTATATAACCAAACATGGGATGAAGATTTCTCTGCTTACCGATGGACTTTAGATAGTGAAGAGGATTTGATGCTGATTTCAGAAATATACTCTGCCTTATATAAAGATGGAGAAATTTTTACCACCGATGAGGTGCTAGCACTAATCAATGGAAAACCTGAGTTTGTAAAGATAAACGCTCATGTTAAACAGAAAGAAATGTAGTGAGCTTACTTTAGGAACAGCTCAACTAGGAATGAAGTATGGGATTGCTAACACCACAGGAAAACCAGATATTAGTGAAGCGATTTACATTGTACGACAAGCCATTGCACATGGTGTCACGAGTATAGACACTGCAAGAGCATATGGAGATGCTGAAACAAGGATAGGTGAAGCACTATCAGGTGGATTTGCTGACATCAATATTGTTACAAAACTTGATCCCTTTGATAACTTAGACTCAGACGAGTTAGAAACAAATATACTTCTAGCAGTCGATGCAAGCATATTTCGGTCATGCAATGAATTACGCAAACAGCATCTCCAAACTCTATTGCTTCACAGGTGGCAACACCGCTTCGCTTACAAAGAAGCTATTTGGCGAAGACTATTAGAGTTAAAAAAAGATGGATTTATTGAGAAAATAGGTGTTTCTGTATATACGCCTATAGAGGCAATTTATGCACTAAATGAACCAGAAATAGAGCATATTCAACTACCTTTTAATATATTGGACTGGCGTTGGAAAGCTGCTGGTTTTCCTGAACTTTTGGTACAAAGAATGGATGTGGTTACTCACGCACGCAGCGCATTATTACAAGGGTTATTGGCAGCTGATTCAGTAGCTTGGGATAGGGTAGAAGGTAGCGACCCTAATGATTGGATCGTAAAGTTAGATAAGCTCGTAAAAGAATTAGGGCGTAAAAGTAGGGCAGACTTATGTTTTGCTTATGTACGGTCTCAATCATGGATTACCAGTATAGTTGTAGGTATTGAAACTAGATTTCAGCTTGATGAAAATATCAAAATATTTCAAAACACTCTATTAACAGATGAGGAAACTCAGAAAGTAGAAGCTGAGTTAAGTGGTGCTACTGAGGAACTACTGAACCCAGCAAAATGGAGAATAAAATGCCTTAGGGGTTATTAGTGTTTAACAATAGTAAATTTAACGAATTATTTCGACTTAACGGACGCATAGCACTAATCACTGGTGCTACTGGCTACTTGGGGAAAAGTTTTACCACTGCCCTTTGCCAAGCAGGGGCACATGTTATATTAAATGGTCGTACATCGGAAAAACTAGAACAATTTGCCAAGCAGTTAACATCAAATGGTAACAGAGTTTCTCTAGCTCCATTTGATATAACTCAAGAGCATTTAATTGAGGAAAATATTAGTCGCATAGCGGCAAAACATGGTCGCTTGGATATTATTGTAAACAACGCCTATGCTGGTCGAAGTAGTACATTTGAAACAGCAACTTGGCAAGACTTTGATAATTCTTATAGAGTCACCGTTACCGTTGCATTCCGTATCATCCAGATTGCCAAGCCATTGTTAGAAGAAGCTGCTAAGCAGAATCTAGGCGGTGCTTCTGTGATTAATATTGCTTCCATGTATGGGGTGGTAAGTCCTGACGCGGCTATTTATGGAGATAGTGGAGCCAATAACCCTCCTTATTATGGATCTGCAAAAGCTGGCTTAATTCAACTGACTCGGTACGCTGCCTGTCACCTTGCTACCTCCAAAATCCGTGTTAATTGTATCAGTCCTGGTCCATTTCCTTCTCCAGATATTGTGGAAAAAAACCCCACTTTTCACAAAGAACTATGTAGAAAAAACCCGATGCATAGAATTGGTTATCCAGACGATCTAATTGGTCCATTGTTATTCCTAGCTTCAGATGCTTCGGCTTATGTAACAGGTATTAATTTACCTGTTGATGGAGGTTGGACGGCTTGGTAGAAAGTTAAGTGACAAGCACTTACAAATTCCTCTTATTTTTAGCAAGATGTTTAGGCTTCAAGGATGTCAATAAACCAACCACTAATTATCCGTGCTGATGCTGATACCCAGATGGGTACTGGTCATGTGATGCGCTGTATGGCTCTGGCTCAAGCTTGTCTTGATGTTGGTGGGCGGGGAATTTTCTTCATGGCAACGGAAGCACCAGCGATCGAGACTCGGTTAAAGTCTGAGTGTATGGAAGTTGTCCACCTGTCAGTTCCTTTAGGAAGTACAGAGGATGCTAAGAAAACAGCAAGCCTTGCAAACAAATTGGGTGCTAGCTGGGTTGTTGTCGATGGTTACAACTTTGGGGTGGAGTATCAAGAAATTATCAAGGATTCTGGTCTGCGTCTTCTGTTTATTGATGATTATGGAAACGCAGACCACCACTATGCTGATATTGTCTTAAATCACAACATCTATACTAACGAGGATTTGTACTCCAATCGAGAGCCTTACACTCAGTTGTTGTTGGGTACTAGCTATGTGCTATTGCGGCGAGAGTTTTGGCAGTGGCGAGGATGGCAGCGGTCACTCCCTTTAATAGCTAGCAAGTTACTAGTGACTCTAGGAGGTAGTGACCCAGATAATGTAACTCTCAAGGTGATTCAAGCATTGCAGCAGATCGAGAGGAAAGGGCTGGAAGCAGTAGTTGTGGTAGGGGGAAGTAATCCTCACTATGAGCAACTGCAATTAGTTAGCCAGGAGTCAGGGTTTCCTATCTGTCTGAAAAGGAATGTGACTAATATGCCTGATCTGATGGCTTGGGCTGATGTGGCGATCGCTGCTGGTGGCTCTACATCCTGGGAACTCGCTTTCATGGGTGTGCCTAGTCTCATCATAATTGTAGCTGACAACCAAAGGTCTAGTGTGGAATCACTAAGCAAAATGGAAGTATTCGTGAATTTGGGTTGGCATCAGGATGTTTCTGCTGCCAAAATAGCGGATGCGCTAGCACAATTACTGGTAGAAGCTAGGTATCGGGCAAAGATAGCTCAAATTGGTCAGGATCTGGTAGACGGTCAAGGGGCTGCCAGAGTATTAAATCGATTATTAAGGTAGAAAACTTAAGCAAAATAACTAGTTAATTGCAGTAGAGACATAATTCTGATGAAATATCATACATTTCAACAAGAAATAGCTGTTTTAAATCAACACTATTCAAAATTGTTACAAGAGCATAAGGATACGCCTCAGGGAGTGCAATGGGGGGATAGGCAGACTCAAGAGCGTCGCATGGAAATTCTTACTCAGGTCGGTGATTTATCTTCAGCCAAAGTTCTCGATTTTGGCTGTGGTACAGGGCATTTGTTGACTTTTTTACGACAGCACCTGGGATTTACAGGCGAATATATAGGCTACGACATATCAGCAGAAATGATTGCCACATCTCAAAATAAATTTCAAGGAATTAAGTTTGATCAACGTGATGTTCTGGCAGAAGGCGTCCCGGAAAATTTCGACTATATTTTGATAAATGGTGTATTTAATAACCGCGTAAGTGATAACTGGGGACTAATGACGGCTTTATTAAAACAGTTATTTTCTCATACGCGCTATGCTTTAGCCTTCAATGCTCTTTCGACCTATGTAGACTA
Source organism: Iningainema sp. (assembly GCA_964657295.1). Taxonomy (GTDB): domain Bacteria; phylum Cyanobacteriota; class Cyanobacteriia; order Cyanobacteriales; family Nostocaceae; genus Rhizonema. The sequence goes on from CAZZVG010000009.1 coordinate 7,782, forward strand.
CTTTGACGCTGATCTTTTCTACGTAAGTCCGGAAAAAATTTTCCGCTTCTGTAAAGAAGAGCTTTCTCCCTGCGTCACCTTTAGGCACGATTATCTAATTAAACCCGGGATTGTCCCTTTTGAGTTCACCGTCTACGTATATACTACCGAAATTGAGCCTAGAAAAAATCGGCGTTATCAGGACTTGAATAATTGAGTCGTTGAAACACGATAGGTGAAATTAAATAATTCATTTCAACAATATGTGTAACGAGATTGTCTAAGCAGATGCCAAGGACTGTAGTTATTACCCAGCCAACTTATCTACCGTGGCTGGGGTATTTTGAACAGATTGCTAAAGCTGATGCCTTTGTGTTTCTAGACACCGTGCAGTGTGTCAAACAATCTTGGCATAACCGTAATCGGCTTAAAGGCAATGATAATAACCCAATCTGGCTTACAGTACCCGTGAAGGGTCACTCTCTGGATACACCCCTACAGGAAATTCAGATTTCGCAGAATACACTTTTATGGCGCAGAAAGCATCTGGCTACTATTCAAATGTGTCTGGGTTCTGCTCTCTACTTCCGCAGCATCTTTCCGCTTATACAAAAGTGGATCAACTCTGAATATGAGTATCTTGTTGATCTGACTATTTCTGGTATCAAAATGTTCTCAGATTTGCTAGATCTATCGCCACAATTCGTCAGGGCATCAGAGTTGAACAGACAAGGCAAAAGGACTGGGCTTTTGGTGAACCTATGCCAGCAATTTGGTGCTGACTGCTACTACAGCCCTATGGGTTCTAAAGTCTACCTAGAAGAAGAAAAGCATCTATTTGCTGAGGTAGGGATTGAGGTGATGTATCAAACTTGGGAACACCCAATATACACACAACTAGGTCAAGGCTTTGTTTCCCATCTTTCGGTAATAGATGCGCTCATGAATATTGGACCAGAAGCTACACGCTCACTGATTGTTCCCAATGGTACATATAGCAGTTGAGGTATTTATGCGAGAAATTTACATCCAAGATAGAAAAATAAGTGTTGGGCATCCCCCCTTTATAGTTGCCGAGATGTCTGGCAATCACAACCAATCATTAGAAAGAGCTTTAGAAATTGTGGAAGCAGCAGCTAAGGCTGGGGTACACGCTCTCAAACTCCAAACCTATACTGCGGATACGATGACCTTGGACATAAACGAAGGTGAGTTTTACATTAACGATCCGAATAGTTTATGGCATGGTAAATCCCTGTATCAGCTATACCAACAAGCTTACACGCCTTGGGAATGGCACAAATCCATTTTTGACCGTTGCAAGGAACTAGGAATCGTTGGGTTCAGCACTCCCTTTGATGCCACGGCAGTTGATTTTCTCGAATCCCTGAATGTACCTTGTTACAAAATCGCCTCTTTTGAAAATACTGATTTACCCCTGATTCACAAAGTCGCCAGCACAGGCAAACCAATGATTATTTCTACTGGTATGGCGACAGTAGCAGAGCTAGATGAGACTGTGCGGACTGCACAGGAGGCGGGATGTCAGGATTTGATACTACTTAAATGCACCAGCACTTATCCCGCTACACCAAAAGATACAAACCTGCTGACGATTCCCCATATGCGTGACTTGTTTAATGTTCAGGTGGGGCTATCGGATCACACTATGGGAATTGGTGTTGCAGTTGCCAGTGTTGCCTTGGGAGTTACGGTAATCGAGAAGCATTTTACACTACGACGAGCTGATGGTGGGGTCGATTCAGCTTTTTCGATGGAACCAGAAGAAATACAACAGCTAGTCATTGAAACTGAGAGATCCTGGCAAGCGATGGGTACTATAAACTATCAACCTACAGAAGCGGAGAAAGGGTCATTAGTTTATCGGCGATCGCTCTACTTTGTAAAAGACATGAAAGCAGGAGATATATTCACTGCTGAGAATATCAAAGCAGTGCGTCCTGGTTTTGGTCTACCGCCAAAGTATTACGACATCCTCCTTGGCAAACAAATTAAGCACGATGCCAAAAAGGGAACACCAGTCAAATGGGATTGGGTGAGTTAGTTGGAAGCCATGATGATTGTTGGTTAACAAACGAGTGTCCTAACATTGCTTGAAATCTGAAAGCGTTTCCCGCTTTTAGGCACACCAGTAACCAAGGACTTGTTGGCAACCCGAATAGCTACTGCTGCAATATCTAAACTAGCAAGAAGTCACGTTGCTTCTTCTTAAAAAGGGCTTTAAATTTCATTTATTAGCAATTTAAAGTATTACTCTTTAGTAAAACATTGTATATACATTTAGCGAGTCATATATATGCATCAAGTTAGACTGATAATAGTTCAGGGACCATTACAATTACTCAACGTTCTCTCTGTTCTTCGTTCACAAGAAGTAGATGGAGAATACAAAAACTGTGATGATTTTTTGGTAATGGGGGGGTATAGCGACCAAAAATTGAGTACAGTATGTTTACAAATTTCACAGACTTGGAATTTTAAAGAAAGAATACCTCTTTATGAATTTGAACTTTTATGTCAAAAAAATTCTTGTGACTTTTTAACTGCAACAGACTTATTAAAAAAACACATTAATATCCCCAGCGCTGATGTTGTTTACACATGCCGCAACTGGCAATTTGTCAACGAAGTCTTTTTAGCAGCTTATCCAAACGCCCGTAAAATATGTTATGGAGATGGTTTAGGTTGGTTAGATCTGAATAGCACTGCTTTGATCAGCAAACCTCTAAATGCATCTGGTTTTATTCCTATAGATGATAGCTATCTGATTACACCAGTAGATTACGAAAAATCATTTGAACTTTGCAAAGTAAGACAGATTAAACCTGAGTTTTTTGAAGCTACCGTTGCTGATAGTGCTAAGCAGATAGATGGGCTTAGAGATTATTGTAATAGTATTATCAAACAATTTGGTAATTCAATAACAATTGCACTAACTTCATATCAAACAGAAGCAGGATTAGTCAAAAGTTATCAAGATGAAATCAACTGTTATCTATCATGTATTTTACCTTATACCCAAGCTGGCGAAACTATTTTAGTAAAAGGTCACCCAAGGCAGCAACTCAAGCAAATGCAGATATTAGTTCAAGAACTGCGAAAACACAAGCGTAATGCTTTAGCTGTCTCAGAATTATTTACTAGAGTTCCTATAGAGCTTTTCTGCAATTTTTTGCCAATTCATAAAACATTTACATTTTCTTCTTCAGCATGTATTTCATTGGCTTATCTTTGTAATACTGAAGTAGTGATAGGATATGGAGAAAAAATAGTCCAAGAGTTTTACGAGGAAAATAAAAAAGAAGAAATACTCACAGATGAGCATGTTTTCTCTTTACTTGTAAAACAGGCTTATGCTAAAAAAAATGAGCCCGTAAGATATCTAGAAATAAAAAAAGAAATCACACAATTTCATCAATTTCCAATTAGGATAAAACCAAACACCGATATGCAATACCAAATTCAAACCCGAGTCACAGATAAAGATATTATTCAGTGGTTTCATGAACTTTACTATAATGCCGCACAGCAAAGGGGTCTAACATGGCAAAAAACTTACTGGATGGGAATACCAGTTTACAAGTGTCCCCTAGATATATGGATATATCAGGAAATTATATTTGAAGTCAAGCCAGAACTTATCATTGAATCTGGAACTCTTTTTGGCGGAAGCGCGCTCTTTTTGGCACAAATGTGCGACCTCCTTGGACAAGGTGAAATTGTAAGTATCGATATCCAAGATCGCCCTAATCGACCCCAGCATTCGCGCATTTCTTATTGGCTTGGTTCTTCAACATCTGAAGCCATAATAGAGCGGTTACGGCAAAAAACAGCTAATAAAAGCTCAGTGTTAGTAATTTTAGATTCTGACCACCGTGCTGATCATGTACTGCAAGAGTTGCGCCTTTATAGTCCATTCGTAACGCCTGAAAGCTATCTTATTGTAGAAGACACCAATATCAACGGTCATCCCGTATACCCTGAGTATGGTCCAGGTCCAATGGAAGCAGTACAAGCTTTTCTTGGCGAGGATTCGTCTTTTTACGTAGAGCAAGAATGCGAAAAGCTATACCTCACTTTTAACCCGTCAGGATACTTAAAGAAGCGCAATTGTCAAGAAGTTGCTGATAGCGATACATTCTCAATTTACATCCAAGAGTACCAAAAAGATCCCAGCAATCCATTAGCGAGCGCCAACCTGCGTCAGTTACGTCATCAAGTTGCCACGGAGTTCTTGAGCTTGCCAGCCTCTCAACTTGAGAGCCTGTACATAGGAAAATCGGGTAAGAAGTACCAAGTATTGCTTAACGTTGGTCTGAAAAATGAGCCAATGACTGCTAACGAACAGACTTTTATTGATGAAGTAGTTACCCATATATCTAGAGGATTTGACGACCCCGAAGCGCTTAAGTATCTACTGGTAGCAATGCTGTATCTCCGTCCTCAGCAGTTACCCTTGCCCCAAGAAATTAAACTCATACCTCACTGGCTGCTCAATGACTATGTAAAATATCTGTTCAATTCTCATTCTTACTTCCAAGAACTTGGAGAGGCAGATAATTACTACCGCTATATTGAGGCTTGGATTAATTACTTACACGCATCCATTTTACCTGAGCATAATTCTCTTGTCTGGAATGATTTCGTAGAACAATTTGTAAAAATTGCTAATTTTATTCCTCTTTCCTTTAATGAGGATAATCTCAAAGATATTTATGTAAAACGTGCAGAAATTATAGAGTATTTTCTAAAATCTAGAGACTATGAATTAAATTATGAATTTCCCGATAGAACTGTTACCATAAAAAAAATTAGGCTTGGTATATTGGCAGCCCATTTTCTCCCATCATCTGAGACGTTTGCTTACCTTCCTGTTTATGAATACCTCAGCAGAGACTTTGAAGTAATTTTGTACTCTCTTCAGGAAACTGGTCATCCACTAGAGCAATATTGCCAAAGTTGTGCCAACTCTTTTAAACTATTGCCAAAAGATTTAGCAGAACAGGTAAATACCATTCGTGCTGACGATCTCGATATATTATTCATTGCTACCAATGTAACGGTAGTAACCAATCAAATCTGCCTCTTATCAACGCATAGGTTAGCTAGGATACAGGTAACAAGTGGTGGTTCGGTTGTGACAACCGGAATGCAGCATATTGATTATTACATTTCCGGTACGCTCACCGATCCATCAGCAATAGCACAACAGCACTATAGAGAAAAGCTGGTTAAACTTGAAGGCACTGCTCATTGCTTTAGTTATGGTACTGAACAAGGAAAGGAAACTGTCAAAGTTGAGCGAGAAAGTTTAGGAATTGCTGATGATGCCATCATTTTTATCTCTGGCGCTAACTACTTCAAAATTATCCCTGAACTAATTAAAACATGGGCAAAAATCATTACTGGAGTACCCAATTCAGTTCTAGTACTTCTGCCATTTGGACCGAATTGGTCAAACGCTTACCCCAAAAAAGCTTTTTTGAATCACCTCCATTTAATGTTTTCAAGGCATGGGGTAGAAGCCGAACGCTTGATGGTCTTAGATCCTCAGCCAGTACCGGACCGGCAGGATGTTAAGGAATACTTCAAAATTGCCGATGTCTATCTAGATTCTTATCCATTTGCAGGAACAACTTCGCTGGTAGAACCACTACAGGTTAATTTGCCAGTGATCGCTAGACAGGGAACGTGCTTTCGCTCTGCAATGGGAGCAGCGATGATCCAAGCACTGGATGTCCCTGATTTAGTTGCCCATAGTGAAGAGTCTTACATACAATTAGCGATCGCACTCGGTATAGATCCTGAATTACGCCAACAAAAGAGCGCCCAAATTAAGGAAAAAATGCAGGGCAACCCTAGTTTTATGGATAGTCGCTCTTACTCAGCTAAAATAGGAAGTCTATTCCAAGAACTCTTCAGCAATTACCTTACAGATACTCTCAGCCAAAATTTGCGCTTAAGAGATATTAACCTGATTATCTTCCCAGACTGGACCCAATCAGAAGAGTCAATAAGTTTTGAGTTAGAACGAGTAATTAAAGCTCTTGCCACTCATCCTGATAGTCAAAAGACTACTCTACTTATTGACATAAGTAACATTTCTAGTGAAGACGCAGACCTTTTGCTATCAGCTGTGATGATGAATATCCTGATGAATGAAGATAGAGATGTGACCGAGGAGTTAGAAATCTCTTTGGTAGGTAAGTTGGTGGATATTCAATGGAAAGCTTTGCTACCGTGCCTGAAAGCTCGAATTGTTATGAAACACGAAAACCAACAAGCACTGGCACAAGTGAAAGCAGAAACTCTTCCATGTTTTGAAGTAGAAAGCCTCAGCGATACACCACACAGTTTTTTTTTAGTTTGAGCGATAAGTTCTTCCAGGAGGGAAGATGGCAAGAGGCGATCACACAATATCAAAAGCTACTAGAAGTTCAAGCAGGCGAACCAGAGGTTTATTGGCGCTTAAACGAGTGTTATCGACAGTTAAACCTGCTAGACGAAGCTTTTAATATTCTCCAAGAAGGAATTAAACTTTACCCTACAGACGGAAATTTGCATTTTTCGTTAATCATTAATTTGCTGCTGATTGGACGAACTCAAGAAGCAATCTCCAGTGCGATCGCAGCCTCAAATGCATTACCTGATGACTACACTTTTAAACTTCTCAAACATTTAATAGTCCCTAGAATCTACAATACTCAAGATGAAATCAGTTTTTATCGTGAGCAATTTACCCAAGGACTGCAAGATTTAATCAAAGAGACATCCCTAAAAACTGATGCAGAAAAACAGAATGCTTTAGCAGGGATAGGTGGACTCACAAACTTTTATCTGTCGTATCAAGCTCAAAATGATATAGAGTTGCAGCGTCAGTATGGGAACTTAGTGCATGAAATTATGGCAGCTAACTATCCCCAATGGATTGCTCCTTTATCAATGCCGAGTCTTAAGCCGGAGTGCAAAATTCGTATTGGCTATGTTTCTCATTACTTGCACTCTTACAGTGGAACACTTTGGTTAACAGGTTGGCTGCGTCACTGCGATCGCCAAAACTTTAAAATCTACTGTTACTACACTGGAAACTCACCAGACCCGATTACACAACAATTCCGAGATGAGAGTGATGTTTTTCACCATATACGTCATAACTTGGAAGCAGCCTGTCAACAAATAATTGCCGATCAACTGCACATCCTCGTCTATCCTGAAATTGGCATGGACCCGCAAACAATGCAAATGGCTGGTTTGCGGCTTGCGCCTGTACAATGCGTTGCTTGGGGACATCCGGTAACAACTGGCTTGCCAACAATTGATTACTTTTTGTCTAGCGAGTTAATGGAACCGGAAAATGCACAAGAACATTACTCAGAGAAACTCATTCGCTTACCTAACATTGGCGTTTCATATCCTAAACCATATATTCCGCCAGTAATTAAGACCCGATCGGATTACAAGCTACGAGATGATGCAGTCGTCTATTTATGTTGCCAAGCTCCTTTCAAATACTTACCACAATATGATTTTATTTTCGCGGAAATTGCTCGTCGTGTTCCTCAAGCTACATTCGTATTTCTACGCGGTTGTTTACTTCAGCAGCGTCTGAGTCGTGCTTTTACAGCAGTTGGTCTGAAGAGTGAGGATTACTGCGTCTTCCTCACCATTCCAGAACGGCTTGACTATCTGATGATTAACTTACTTTCAGACGTTTACCTTGACACTTTCACTTGGTCTGGTGGTAATACTACCCTAGAGGCGATCGCTTGCAACCTCCCCATCGTTACCTGTCTAGGGGAATTTATGCGCAGTCGCCACTCTTACAGCTTCCTCAAAATGCTAGGAGTAACAGACACCATCGCTGAAAATGAAGCAGAATATATTGAAATTGCTGTCAAATTAGGACTAGACCCAGCTTGGCGACTCACAATTGCAGAAAAAATCAAAGAGCGCCACGACCGTTTGTTTAACGACAAAACCTGTGTCACCGGTCTTGAAGCCTTCTACAATCAGGTTGTGGAGGAAAGCTCGTAAAGCTGAATTAGTTAAAAACTGCTTGAGTCGCGGTTATCCACCCCACTTGCCACCACATCTAATGGGGGATAAACCATATTATCTATTAACAGCAGCTTGTGCGGAAGCGATAATCGGCTTTCAGTTGCTGCGTTCATTGTTGAGATTGTCCGACTATTTCTTCTGGCATTGAATCCAATACATTTTTTACGACCTCAGAAGCCAGTCGAAATGCTTTCTTAAGTTCTCCAGCGCTAGGATTAAAATCTTCTGTTGCTTAAGAGCGGATATCGATATGTCTGGTTGTACTGACTTAAGTATCCTGCTTCTTTTAATACAGTCATAAATTCAGGCTTAAATGCCGAAGCAAGTTTTACCAAGGTGTTAATGTTATGAGTGTCTCCAGGGTCAATGTCGTGCAGAATAAGAAAACCCTTCAGAGCTTTTTCTGCTGCTTGCTGGCAATGATAGATAGATACGTCTGGCAAATCCGTGGCTAGTTTTTGTGCAGCTGCCAAATCACGCTGGGCTTTTTTGAGCCAAAATTGCACCAGTATACGTTTTGCCTTGTCGATAAAGCAATTTTCCTTCTTCTACTATTTTTCTGGTGAGCGAAGCCGGGACTGTTTTGAATGTTTCTACATCAGAGCAGGTTTTTACTACACTACGTCCACCATCAAATCGTCCAAGGCATTCAACGCCCTAACTCCCCACTCAATGCGGTCAAACCCTGGAATACCATCAGGTACAATGACGCATAAATCTAGGTCACTGTACTTATTAGCTGTCCCCCAAGCATAAGACCCAAAGAGGATAATTTCAGAGGGATTTAGCTCAGCCACTAAACGGCGGGTTACTTCAGCAATCACTTCGTCGGTAATGGGTATCATATAGCATTCGCTGTTACTTTTTCCAAGCGGTACTAGGGTGTTGTTTCTGCAAGAGGACGTACTGTCAAGACAGCATCAGTAGGCATTTTCTCTACCACTGACATGGGAACAGAAAGAACTGCTATGGAATCACCCGCAGCATTAAATACTTCCAATATATAACCGTCTTCACCGCCACTGGGATGAGTCACATAGTCAATTAACATAGCGACATCTCCAAGCTTGAGGCTGTAGTCTGGAATGTGACGACTGAGAGCAACATACTCATAAAGTTCAAATTTCATAGTAGTTATTTCTTCTTGGGTTTGAGGGTAATAAAGCGAAAGCTCCCGTCATTTTTTGATTGTAGCCAAACAGTGACTACTGCTAAATTGCGACAATTGACATCTTGTAGATTACCTTCTACTGTGTAAAATATTTCATAGCCTTATTGTGCCTCAATATACCTTTACCACATCTGCTCGTAAGCTTTCTCCATCTCACGTGTATCGCATTCCAACGAGAAGGACTATAGCTCAATGCGGTTAAGTTAAGGCTATGCAGTGCTAACGATAGAGATAACTTGTATGCTCTTAGTGCGGTGAATTGACTTTTCGGGCTTCTCGTTCGTAATAAATTCCACTGCATTGACTGAAACGGCTGCTACGACGTGAAGTGCATCCATTGCTCCCAATCCTGATTCACTCACCTCTCGATATGCGCTTTGGATGATTTGATCGATTTCTGTTGCCCAGTACGAGACTGCATCAAAATATTCTTCATAGAACGTAACTTCGCTGGTTCGATTATTGTAAACTGCTTTCGGTAGCACCTCTAGTTTCAGAAAGATGCTGGACGCCAACTCCCGGTTGGGATCTAGAAGAATTGCCAGCGCCCTTTCAGCAATAGCTCCCTCGCCCCGTGCAGCAGCAATCAGTACGCCTGAATCGATAAATGTGCGCGTCATTCAGCGTCTTCCCGATATCCACCTCTACGCTCAGCTTTTTCACGTTCCACTCCTTCCCAATCCAGCAACGATACACCAGAGGCTACAATTTCTTCACGGATCTTCCGCAACCGTTCGCCTAGAGGAGGCTTTGACTTCAGTTCGGCTTCATGCTGAGTAGTAGAAGTTGTCTTGAATTTCAAGAACTCCACAAAATCAATGGCTTCCTGTTGCTTGTCTGGGGGGAGCGATCTCCATTTCTCCAAAAGCAATTGTTCAGGACTCATACGCCCTCCTGCTGTTAATCACGAGCAATTATCTTCTCTCATAATGTACTAAAAAACCGCTGCTATCGGCAAATTCGGATTTGGCACATTGGCTTTCAGCATTGCTGCCGAAATTAGACTCTTGTTGCGTTTTGCCTTGTCCATAAAGCAATTTTCCTTCTTCTACTATTTTTCTGGTGAGCGAAGCCGGGACTGTTTTGAATGTTTCTATTTAGCGGAACTCCTCGTAAGCCAGGACGCAAGGCTTCGTATTGTCGTCCCATTTTGGGAAAACTAGCAAGTTGTTTGCACCTTTGGTTAAACTCTCGCAGTAGATGCTCCCCGACTTCAACATTTTCTACTGCAAAGTAGTCAGCGATCGCTCTTAAATCACCAGAAGCCGGCTGCGAAATAACATATTGACTCATTTGTGAGACTTTTTAGACTGCTGTAACTCTGCCAAAAGTTGATTCACAAAAGTTTCACCATCAATTCCTTCG
>CAZZVG010000010.1:0-18317 GCA_964657295.1 Iningainema sp.
GACAACAGGCGATCGCACTATCGATGCAATGAGCATTCCAGCCGACCATCCGGCAAACTTATCCTTAAAAAACGGCAATCTTTTACTTTAAGTCACAGCATTTGGCACGTTTATGCTTCCAAATGGCAATATTATCCTTCCACCGACACAGCCCCTGACAACTTTTGGGTCTGGTCACAGTGACAGCTTCGCTAGATCCGCCCCATATTTGAGGAAAATAATCTGTATTTTTAGATACAAAATTAAATGCGCTTACCCTGAGAGCCATTCACGTACATTTCTAGACACTCACTTTTGATTTCTTCCGAATATCCTTGCTGCTCATAAGAATCTATAAACTGACGACCACAATCAACACAAATGTGATGAGCGTTTACCAGTGCGTCCACCAGCACTTCCCTAGCTTCTGGAGTTTTTATTACCAGCTTATCAACTCCTGGCGTGTTCTTCCCACGATTGGTTTGCGTAACTTTTCTAACTGATAAAAGAATATTAGAATAGCTACGCATCATTAGCTTTTGCAAGCGTTTAACTTTTCGTAGGTCGCCATCCTGGGTAGCCTTGAATATTCGCCGTCTTAGGTTTCTGACTAATCGATGTTAGAGCGTTTTGCTTCAATGTTGAGGGACGAGAATTTTGACAATTATGACGCTCAGGGATTAGGAGTTAGAGTTTTTTAGGATTAGGTAGTCCTAAGAGATAAGCAAGCAGTTCTGTAGTATTTTCCTGAGTAACTCCCTGGAGACGAGTTTTGAGCCTAATTGCTTGCATTCGTATATCTTGATCGACTAATTGCGAACTGCTGATGGCATTAGCAATTTGCTGTAACCATTCAATCAGGACAGATGCAGGGTGAGGGCTGGTAACAGACCGGAGTATTCCATTATATTCTATGACGGTTTTACCTTCTAGCGTTGTTCGCAAAATTACCTTGTTCTCTTGTCTTACTAAAGTCCACTGGCGAGTATTGTTGAGAGATCGGCTGAGGTCTTCCCACTGCTTTAGCGTTGCTAAAACTTGGGGAACTAGCTTGTTTGGTACTTGCAGGATGGGTGTACCTTTGTGTTTGAGTGTTTCTGGATTAGGACTTTGGATTGGCTGGGATATTGATTTCTGAGTAGTTGTAGACTCTGGTGGTTTTGTCCTCTCTGACATCAATGTGTCGGATTTGGGTTCTGGCTTGCCTGCGTTCCGGACTTCTCGTTGAATCGGCAGTGTCAAAGCCTCTTGTTGGTTGGAGAGGCTAGTGTTAAGCGTTTCTTCCTTTTCGCTGGAAGGGGGGGTCACCTTCTGAATGATCCACTCTTTCTTGCTGAATATAGTTTTTAAGCACTCTGGATAGGGATAGTTTCTAATGGTATGAACGGGATTTAAGATGTGAACCTTTAGGTAAATTTGGTCATCCTCTATTTCTAAGCCCAGTGACGTTAAAGTCTTTTTGTTGCCGTCTTTTTTATGGATCAGTGTATAGGTGTGGCCAGGTACCAAAGGCATTGCTCCCAAATACTCAGATTTGTGTTGTCCATCTTCTCGCCATCGTAGATATGCATAATATTTGTGCTTAATTTTTTTTAATTCAAAATGTCTGGCTGGTTGCTCATCGAGATCTTCGAGATCTTCTGTTCCATCCAGATAGTTGAGTACCAATGCCTGTTCAGCTTCAATCTTCATGGCTTCAAGCAGATTGGGGCTTAACGTACCAGCTAACTCTTTGATCAAGAGTAACTGTCGTTTGGAATCGAGTTGTTTTGCTAGTTTTACTAATTGCTTAAGATTTTGTTGAGGATTGGGTGAGTCTTTAGGATTGGACATTAATCAGTTGACCTAACCAAAAAATTGAATCATTACCCGACAGGAGCGTAATAACAAGCTAATATCCAGCTAGAGTTAAAATTATTTTTGTTTGAAATTTAGGGAGCATAAAAATTATAGCTGTACTCTAACTTATAAGATGCCGGGGTAGCCCTGTCAAGGTGACAAATAGCCGGATAATAATGCCATGCGATCGCAGCGAATCTCATCACCGTAAAGTGGTTGAACAGACAAGGCAAACGCATCTTGTCAATAAGAACGCCTCAATCTCAATAAAGCCCCATTGAATCGCATTAACGCCTGCTTATTGACAATATTTAGGCGTAGACGCTCTGGGTCTAGTTACAATGTTGAATTTTGGTTGGGAGATTGCTGGTTTGTGTTAATCAGAGGCTTTTCGCCAAAAGTTTTAGTTCCGCAATCATTCTATTCAGGGCTTTTTGGGCTGTTTTATAACCATTCGCCTGTCGCCCCAACTTCAATTCAAATAAAATGCGAAGCGCTAACGCGTATTCTTATATCTTGCACCACCCTCTTGTTGCGAAAATAAAAGCCCAAAAAGCTGATGATTTCGTAGGGTGGGCACTGCCCACCTAGCCCTTATTGAGAAGGTGCAAGATGTCAGTATTGTCTCAAAGTCCACAACGTCTTGAATAAAGATGAAGGCTGAGAGCGAAAAATTTTGGGAGAGATGGGGGGATTGATCCCGAAACTTGTTAATTGACTCAGGAGCGCAACCATAACTACCCATAGCTGAAGTAGTTACAGAATTTTCATCTTTTACTTATATAAATTTATACTGCAAAATCTTTCAATCCTCACTCTCCTGGCAAAGAGAATTGCTTTAATTTGGGATGGAGCTAATTATCATAGGTCGGATGATGTTTTGATAAACTAAAAGCCACGTTAATAGCTCGCTGGCTTCCTCCCTACTCATGTCAAATTTTTTGTTCTCCAACATTGAAACAACACGCTCCAACACATCTGAGATAAAAAATTCTTCTCTTGCTTTCATAAAACCCCAAGGTCCACCACAGTTTTCTGGGGGACAAACGCCTTTGCCACTTGTGCAGATAGGGTAAATTTGATTTGGCGACGGAGTTAAGATTGCTTCTACTCGAATTTGATGCCGCCACCAATAACGCCACGCACCCATTACTGGGCAGATACTGAAATCATACTCGTATAAAAATTTTTCTTTCTCCATCAAACCAAATTTAGCTAGCTTTACTTCGGAGGCGCGATCGCAAAACACTGTACCACCTGGTTGGGTAATCCCATACTGCTTACCATGAATGATGAAATGATGGAGGTGAATGTCTTCCCACCCCATCGCTAGCTGAATTGTGTAATGCAAATCTTTTATCGTGCTATCACTACTGACAAGTACGCGCCGCCAAATCATCGGGCTAATACTAAGTAGTACTATTTTGAATTGGTAAATTAGCGGTTCGGAAAAATCGGACATTGGGTCATACTACCGCATTATTTACCCCCTCTCCCCCGTAATTTTTCGCTCTCGTTCTTGATACCAATCAACTGAATGATGATGATGTGTTACGCTCCTTCTAAGGCGCAGCAATCTACGGAGCGCGGTTTCCGCTTTCTCAAAGACCCGCTATTTTTCACTCTTCTGCGTCTTCCTCAACTAAGCGATCGCGAGTTGCAGCCTTGGCGATGGTTATGGGTTTGTGTTTGCTTGTTTATAGTTTAGGTCAAAGAGCTTTACGTCAAGCTGCTTTGCGAGCTAAACAAACTATCGATAATCAGTTGGGCAAACAAAGCTGCTACTCCGACTTTACGTTGGGTATTTCAATGTTTCATGTCGATTCATCTGGTGACGATCGCGCTCTTTCAAGCAAATTGCCAATCTTACTGACGAGCGTCGTTGCATTCTACAGTTCAGGAGTGCCCCTTGCCAAAAATATTATTTACTCACCTAACAGACCTGCGGAATGTAGGCTTCAACTGCTTAAGATTCTTTTTATAAACACCCTCTGAGTGATGGTCTATCAGACCTGCTGGTAGAAACCAGTCCAGAACACTTAGCTGACGGCTGCGATGCGTTGGTAGTTGACCACAATTCAGCTTACCTCAAAGCCATTGACAAACTAAAAGAAGACAAAACACTTACCTCTACCTGTGAACTTTGGCAGAACAAATATTTTAATAATATAATTGCACAAGATCATCGATTCATCAAACAACTGGTCAACCCATAATTGAGATTCCAACCCTCGGAAGGCTGAAAATGGCAATTAAGTGTTGCAGCTGCGGTGTACTTATCTCAATGGTTTACTTGCCATTTTATAATTTTATCAAAATGGAATGCTCCCAACTTTACTTGTCAGGTTTTGAGTAACTCTTCGGTTTTTTTCGTTTTGTAATGTCTAGAACTGTTCCCAGCATTCGTGTGGCTAGACCTGTTTTATTATACAGTATCTGACCTTGCGCTTCCAGCCAGCGGATGCTTCCATCGGTCTGTAACAAGCGGAATTCAATCTTGTAGTCCACCTGTTCATCACAGGCATAATTAAATACAAACGTTAACTTTTGATGGTCGTCTGGATAAACGTATTTAAGTAAGATGTCAAAGTTGTGGCTAAAAGCTTCTAGATGGAAGCCAAAAACATTTTCTAAGTTATTAGACCAGATAATCTCTCTAGTTTGTATATCCCACTCCCAGGTAGCCATAGAAGCGGCTTGGAGCGCTATCTTTAAATGTTCTTCACCTTGTTTTAATGATGCTTCTACTTTCTTGTGCTCGCTAAGGTCGATGATAATAAAAACTATTCCTATTATTTGACTTGCTGGATTCTCAATTGCCGTAGCGTGAAGTTCGACTTGGATCAGTTTACCATCACGGACAAACATTTCTACCTCACCTTTCCAGCTATATCCATTAAGTATGAGGTTATAGATCTCTTGTCCAACTTCAGGAATCACAAACCAAGTGAATAAACCTCCATATGCATTTATCTCGTCTATTGAGTACCCAAATAATTGTAGGAAAGCTTTGTTGATATCAGTGGTGAAGCCATCAGCATCTGTAACGCAAATTGCCTCACTGGCTTCTTCGACTGCCTTGCAAAGACATAGGAGTGATTCTCTTATCTGCAATTGCTTGCTCAGTTGAGTTTTTAATTGATTAATAGCATATTCTAGCTTGCTTGTCTGTCTAGAAATGAGAAATTCAATCTCAGGGAGGCACTGGTTAGTCTCGTTACTTGCTTTGGGTGTTTGATTCTGAGAAAGTTCTGGGTTAGCGCCACTGTGGAGTCTCTGTTGTCTGTATAACAGTGCAGCTATGATAACTACAAGAATTACCCACAAACTACCTAACTCTATATTTCTAAGCTGACTAAGACATATAGTATCTTTATTGATGCTTTGAGCTATCAAACTGTAGGTACACCCACACAAAATACATGACATTAACATAGCTTTCACCTATATTATCAAGAATTTTTTAAGGACAGCAGAAAACACAGACAAAACTCCTTTTCAGGCTTATCCTACTTTTTGTGTAGAAACTTTCTGAATCTACAGAGGCTTTAAAAAACCACTATGTGTGAAATACGATAAGTAAATCCCAAACAATTCAGTATTCATGGGAGGACAGGTAATAGAGGTACTTGCTAACCTATTGAGTGTGTTCTGGCAGTCAAAACAAGGAGTTCTCTCAGACAACTCAGCTTGAGTAAACGAATCTTGATATACCTTCTTAGCATGCAATGGTAAAAGGGGAAGCAGAGCATTATCCTGAGATTGTTTAACGCTCTTCCATCACTCTGGAAAAAGAAAAATAAGAGTGAATTTTTAAACTTTAAATGGGGCGAGGGTTTGAGCGGGTTTAACAAAGTTTACAAACGCACCACTGTAATAAGCACGTTTGACAAAAAAAATTGCCCTCCCGTATTTTCGAGAATCAAAGCTGTGCCCACAGTTTTTGGCTTGGACTGGGCAATTTTTTCCAGTCAACCACTTAACAGACCATGTCGGAGTAAATCCGCAATCCACTCTGCATCTAGTACGTCTGTCTTTCAACCAGGAACGTTTTTGATGTGTTGGGCATCGTTCACTAGAAGCTCCTACGCTCCCTCCAGCAAGTCGTAAATCGGCTTCCAGTAAGAGTCTGTGCTTTCCATTGCTACGTGGATACATTCAGAATGCACCAACCAGTCCAACAGTTCTAATAACTTTGGCGTGGTTGTGCCATCAGACAAGTTTTGTCATATATGCACCTGCTTTTACTAGTTATTGTGATTTGAAAAACTATTGAAACAGTATTGCTTATTCCATTATCAAGTTTGAAACAACTATCTGAATTTATAAATAAGTCATTAGACTGAATATTTATAAGCGGTTGATCAGTCTTATGATAGTTGAAATTTCTGATTGTGTTGCTTATCCCTTTTTTATCACAGTAGGTAGAGTATAATCTCTAACAAATGACTAAAGTATAGATGCTGTCTATGGTAGAGCCGAGACAGAGTGCGCTAACAGTAAACTTCGTGGATGAATATTGTCAGGTCTATCAAAACCTGTTTCCAGAAATTAGTGGGACTTTGTAATTTTCTAAGCCCAAATATAGCCAAGTTTGGCGATGTTCGCGGCAAACACGTCAACATGAGCATTGAGCCAGCACACAAAGCGAAACTCGACGGCAGAACGAAATGCTTCTGATCACTCGGCGAAGGTCTGTAACGAGAGCGAAAAATTTTGGAGTCTTCCGCACTTTTGGTGATGGCTGAGGGACTATTTCGGGTGTTCACCTGGGTAATCCAGGCATTACAGCGGGATGGGTATTTAAAGCCCTATCACTGTCTGGGTGGACATTTGTTGGTAACGTTAGACGGCACCCAGTATTTTAGTTCTCAGACCATCCACTGTAAGTGTTGTTCGAGTCGCACCCATAAAAACGGCACAGTTACCTACTTTCCGCCGCGCGATTCTACCCGGGAAAAGTGGCACCAGGTCAGTCCCTGGTGATTTCCTTAGCCCCTGAATTTATCACCACCCAAGATGGGTCTGAAAAACTGTCCTTGTGAAGTGGCTGCCGCCAAACGATGGATAAGTAACTATGCCCCAGAATTCAAAGGTCAACCCCAGATCGCTTTTGGGGGACGACCTCTATAGTCGTCAACCGATGGCTGAACATTGCCTGGAATCTGGGATGAATTTCATCTTCACTTGCCTGCCCGAATCCCACACTGCACTCTATGACTGGTTGGACTACCTTGAGCGGCTTGGAGAGGTCAAGATCCTAGAAATCAGCCAGTGGCACAAGCGATCGAAAGAAATTTACCGCTATCGCTATGTCAATGAGATTCCCTTGAGCGACACCCAACCCACCTTGCTCGTCAATTGGTGCGAACTTACCCTCACCCGTCAGTCCGATGGCAAAGTCCTTTACCAAAATGCTTTCATCACTCGCCATGCGCTGACAGCCGAGACTGTTCCCCTGGTGGTTAGTGCGGGCAGAAGTCGCTGTCAGACAGAAAATGAAAACCACGGCGGTCCTCAAGACCAAGGGCTATCATCTAGAACACAACTTTGGACACGGGCAGCACCATTTGGCCTGCTTCCTGCTCACCCTCAATCTCTTGTCCTTTCTCTTCCACACCGTTTTGCTCTTGGTTGACAAACCCTACCAACAAATCCGCTTGCGGCGCGGCACTCGCATTCGTATTCTTTCAAGATATCCTTACCCTCACCAAGTATTTCCTGTTTGACAGTTGGCAGCATTTAATTGACTTCATGCTCTCTGATTCAGTCTTCTCCCTAGCCACTGACTCCTCCTAAATTTTTGAATTTGGAATTGCTGCAGTCCAGTAGAAGTAGTTGACAAAAAGTACAGTTTTTGCGAAGGCTGATTTATAGGTGAACGCGATACCAAGAGTGCATAGCTATGCGTCCCCCCGTTTGGGAAAATACCGGGAACAAACATACCTTGTCATACGGCGGGACGTGAGGCGTGTAGAGGGTTGTGCGCCTTAAGGGGGATAAGTAGTGCAATGCGTCCGTATAGCTAGTGTAGGCTAAACTATCCCATCACTGTGATAATAATTTTGTACTAATGATAGTAGCAGTAGGTGGGGAGTATCGTAGGGGGGAGTGAGGGATAGCTAGAGATGACATTTTGTCAGCACAATGGTTTAGTATAGAGAAGTACAGTATCTCACTAGCAATCTCTTATTTGTCGGTAGGGATGGTATATTTGATTGACTACATTAGTTTGGATGCGAAGTATTTTTTGAGTTGATATTTTTGACTGGGGGATTGGGCTTGGGAATGATAATTCAATCTTCAATTAATGATTAGTGAGGTTTGAATATTAGGAATGAGTCAGATTGAATTTGAGGTGATACCGCAGATAAAGAGGAGTGCCAATACTGCGACAGGTAAGATGTTTAAGTATTTGGCATCTAATCCGATGGAGATGGGGTTGGTGGAGACGGTGGTACATACCCTCAAGGCATCTTGGTTGCCCTTGGCGATGTATTCAGCGGGGATAAGGGGTGAAGAATTGTGTCAGGTTGCCTTATGGGCGATTGGTGTATTGGAGAGTCAGATAAATATTATTAAGCGGGTGTGTGGGTTGGAGGACATATCACAGTTGGTGCTAATTACACCGATAGTTAGTCAATCTGACCGCCAAGTGATGTCTTCTGACTCTGTTGTGTCTCTTGAACAGGTGATACTTAATAGTAATGGGCAGGTTCCCCAAAAGTCTGTTGCAACTTCAAGTGAACCGTCCCAAGAAGAGGAATTGGATGGAGAAGATGACTTTTTTGATTCGGACGAGGATGTGATACCAGAGGGAATGATTGAGGGGGATGCAGGGTTTAGGGTATGAATTCTTTGGGAAAGAAAAATAATACGAAGTAGTAATCACTTCGCATTATTTCTTGGTTAGGCTACATTTATTTAAATGAGGTTGGGCGGTTAATTCACGAATACTTTGTGAGTATGCAGGGTTTTACCGATAATGGTGAGGATATCGAGTATGTAGTTGGCATCGTTGCCACAGAAAGTAACTCGACCAACGGTGGTTGTGGATGTGGAAAATTCTGATTTGTTCGTGCGAATAAGACGGTAATACTCTCGAAGTTTCGTTATGTCATTTTTGGTAAAGGGAATGTAATCGGGATTAATTTCTTTACCACAGAATTGAGCAATGTCGTAGGCGATGCTGCTGGGAATGGAATTGATAATTGCTGTGGTATCTCCAGGTTCACAATTGATGATTTTGTAGAAAGTTTTAGACATGGTTTTAGTTCAATATTTTATTCGTCAACAATATCTGCGATAGCAGTTGCAAAAGTGATATGGGGGGGAAGTTTCAGAAAAAAGAAAAATCCCTCTAAGAGAGATTTTTCAGTGCGAAATTAGGGACACTACTTGGCGCGGGTGATTTCGATTATTCGGAATCGAATTGTTCCTTCGTCTGAATACCAACTGATGGTGGTTGTTTGTTCCCCAGCAAGTATTCCCGTTTGAAGCGTAAATTCACCGCTTGACTTACTTATGCCATTTTCATCAACAGCGCCGGGGATAGTCTGTCTAAAGGCAGGACTGTCTTGAAGATCACCTTGCAGTACCCCGTATCGAATTCTCCACTCGATTGAGTTGAGAACAGATACGACCAAGCTATCAGTTGCGCCGTCAAACATCATAGCCATAGGGATTTATCCTGTGATGGGTTGTTATCACATGAAAACCGTGTAAACGGCTGTATAGACATCAACAACCACAGTTGATTTTACTGCGGTTGTTGATATCTAGAAGGTGTAATCGATGGTTACAGTTAGAGTATTGTCAGTCTAGGTGATGACGTTCTTAATAAAAACTATGGTTTTTGAAATTTTTGTGAACCAACCCGCTCTTATTTACTTGAGCCACACCGCGATTTATAAAATCGCGGATTCCGGCTGAGAGTTGGGGTCAACTTTTCGCCCGGACGTTTCCGTTGAGACGACTATCTGGTCAACCTTTCTCAACTGATCGGACAACCGCTCTGGGGCAATCAACCCACTTTCGGCATCGCCTACTTGTTCGCGGCTTTTGGAGCGTTGCCAAGCGTCCAATAGGATGTTCATGTTCTTGTTGAATATGACCCTAGCACTCCAATAAATTCAATTGTCAAAGCTTTTAAAGGTCGTTCCTCTAGATTGTTACGACAAGAGTTTCCACATTTACTGAAAATACCAACGCTATGGACTCACGCTTATTTTTATGACACCACCGTAAAAGTAAGTTCTGCTATTATTGAAGCCTACGACCCGCATCATTATAAATGAAGGCAGATAAATCTGCTCGTGTCACCTTTGGGCCCCAATATAAATACCGGATGAGGCTCAATTCATTTAATTTCTTGAGCCTCATCCTTCGGGGCTACCAATACCGCTTTATTTACGTGTAGGTTAGATTGGTTGTTACAAAATCATTCATTAATAAAAAATAAAGATATGGCTAAAACTAGTGGTAAAGCTCAATCGAAGAAGATTGTTTTAACTTTGGACATGGGTGGTAGCAAGACTAAGGCTATTGTGCAGGAATATCCAGAAGGCAAGCCGCAAGTTTTGTTGATGGACTCGGAGGTTGCTGATGTGGCGAGGGCATCGGTTGAGAATATACAACCAGAAGGGTTACCTGAATCTCGTGCTTGGGTGGGAGTTGGGGGAGAGTATTACGTACTCGGTGCGATCGCCCGCCACCAGTTTCGGGGAATATCGCAACTGAAGGAACTTAAATACGAGCTGGCAGTACCCAAGGTATGTGGGGCGCTTTGGTTGGCGAACGAGAAGTTGGGCTTGGGGAATGATATTTCGGTTTACCTAAATATTTTGCTGCCGCCGGGGGAGACTCAAGACAAGGTTCAGTTGGAAACTCGCTTAAAGGAGGTGTTTAGAGGGTTTGAAACTCCAGCAGGTAGGATGCGGGTGAAAATGGCTTACTACAATGTTGCTTCTGAAGGAAGCGGCATATTTTTCCATCGCAGGCGCACTAGTGGTGGTGCTATACCTACTTCAATATTTGTGATGGTGGGTTATCGTAACGCTAGTGTATTTCTCGTTCGGGGTGGTACTTCTAGCCGGGGGATTACTAGCGACTTGGGTATGTTTTGGCTTGTCAACAATTTTGTTTCTAAAGTATCAGGACTTAGCCCGGATGATACCAGTATTGTCGAGGTTTTGGTTGAAGCAGGTGCAAGTTGCGATCCCCAGGTGCTGCAAAAGCTCTCTCGCAAGCGCAAACCTGATGAGACAAAGACTGATGGGGAGTCTATGTCTAAGGCTTTATTGCTTGCTAGGGATGAGTATTGGCGGGCAATGGCGAGGTGGTTGCGCTCCCAGATGGAAGATGATGTACAGGAGTTGGTATTTTGTGGGGGTACAGCCGATTATATTCGTTCCGAGATTGATACTTACTTCCAGAAAGAGGATATTCCAGTATCTTGGCACGCTGGTATTGCAATTCCAGATGTAGCTAGTAGCTTGGGTAATCGCATGGCAGATGTAGTTGCTTTGCACGAGCATATGGTGTTTGAATTTGATAGGGTGACTAATTACGAGCGCTCTCAACCTTTATTTGATGCTCCTACGGTTAAACCTTCCTTGGTTGCCGATATTAAGGTGAAGGCTGATACTCCCACGAGGCTTGTTCCAAACTATGCTCCCCGTCCTGTCCCCAAGGAGTTTTTGACAATGAGCGACGAGAGTTAACTGTCGTCCGTTTGCTCCGTGAGTATCCGTTAAGGGCGATCGCAATTTTGAGCGCGATCACAAAAAATAATTTTTTTGGGGAGCGTACAGACTTTGTTTTCCCACTTGGCGAATAGAACTTGGCAGGCGGTTTGCTTGACTGCATCCAAGTTAATGGTTCCGGTGGCTGATGGTAACGGCGCGTGAGTGTTGTTCCTAGTAAGCTGATACCACCAACAGCCAGGACGATGATGAGCTTGAGCGAGATGGTGCCCTTGAGCTTGATGTCGATTTCGTAGTTCATAGTTATGTGCTGTTAGAGTTGATATTTGAGAGACTGTTTCTCTCGTGAGAACTGAGCGCACACTCTTGAATCTGTTGAAAAACAAACAGCCAGGATGTTATCCCAACTGTTTGTTATTTGTTAAAACGGTAAATCTTGTTCTACCAGTTCAGCTTCAGCATATTGCTTTTGCCACTGTTCCCGGCGCTGCCAAGATTTCTTATTGTGTAGCAAGAGTTCTTCCATTCCAAAGTTGAATTTCTCTTTGGCGAAAGCTAGAAGCTGTTCGATGGTGTATTGTTTATCTTCTGCTTTGCCGAAGGTGAGTTCAAACTGGATTTTGAATGCATCTTTATCGAATGCTTCGCCTAGCATCCGCTTTGATTCGAGATAGTGGATGTCTTTAATGCTGTAGAATATTGCATTATATTTGCGCTCAGAAAAAGCATTAATTTGGAATTCATCCATTAAGGAATCGTCGATTGTGGTCAGTTGGGTTTTGGTGGATTTAGCAGCCATATTTATCTCCTAATGAATGATTTTATTTCTGTATTTATTGTGCGAATGCACCCTGTACAAAGAGGAAATATCACTCGTTATTTGAGTAATATTTCCTTTAGATTGACTAGATAACTTCTGGTTGATTGCTGAGATATTTCTCTCGGCGCTGCCAAGTTTTGCGGTTGACTTCAAGAAGTTCTTCTAACCCTTTATTGAAACGGTCGATTGAGAACTGAATCATTTGTTCAACCGTATACTTGGGTTGAACAATCGTTCCAAAAGTTTCCAGGAACTTAGCTTTGAATTGCTCCCATTCAGCTTTCTTCCAATTAGTACCAGACTTGGCTTCAGAAGATTTTCCATAAACCTCCTGTAGGGCATAGTAGACTGCTTTTAGCTTGCTTTCTTGATAGGATGGGAGTTGGTAAATACCCATTTTTGAATCATCAATTGTGGCAAGCTTTTTGGTTTTAGTAGCCATAGTTATATCTCCAAGAGTGTGAATTATTTTTTATTCATAATTTTCCGGCGAACGCCGCTGTAAAAAATAAACGATTGTTCTTACTACCGAACAAACGTTTATTTTTTATTGATTCCAGACCCATTTTTCTGAGTTCGTCTTTGAATACTTGTTGATATTTGTAGCCTAGTTGCTCAAAGTTTGATTGGCATCTGTTGTTGTTGCAACCTTGCATTCCAATGGCGAGTACCATTCCAGAAAATCCAACTAAACTGCTGATGTGGATGATTTGGAGAGTACCAATTGCTGCGTTGATTAGTTTAGCTTTCATGATTGTTATTCCCATACGAGTTCTCACCTCAGTTTTTTTGCGAAGTAAGTGTATGGGATAGGGTCGGTAGTAGATTAATCTGGATTAATAAAAAATAGACCGCAAGCGTGTTTGCCTGCGGTTTATGTAGATTATGTAGACGTGAATTAAATGTACCAGTGATGACCTAGTATGCCTTCGTATTCCCACATATCGGGATACCCTTTAGATTCATCCCCTTCAATATGTTTGCCTAAATAGTATGCGATCTGGTCACTATTCCAACCCCAGGTGCCATCCATCCTTCTGTAGATTTTAGTTTCCAACCAGTTGTTGGTGCGGACAATCAGTCCACCATCTATAAATTGGATTGCTGGTTTGAAACAATTTCCGAAGGCGTTAGATATCCAGATGCCGAAAACTTGAAAGTGGAATTTCATAGTTTTACAAAGATAAGTGATATTTCAGCGGTATTTGCGTAGCATCTGCTGTGGATGTGGATTTTTAGTGAAAAATAAAAAGTATCCGTATGATGAACGGACACCCCTTATTTTTCATGTTATGCAGCTTCTGTTTTACCCCAGTTTGTGACTTGGATTTCAGAGGCTTCAATGTAGACAAGTTTTACTTTGTCATTGCTGCCTTTTGGAGTGAATACGTTGGTGTCAATGCTTCCTGATACGTTTACCTGCATTCCTTTGCGGAACTCAAGTTTATAGTTTTGAACGCACCAAAACTTAACCGGAATCCAGGCAACTTCGCCTCCCTTTTTGCTTACTCCAAGAGAGAGGTTCCAAACCTTGCGACCGCAAACTTGGAATACTTTTGCGTTTCCGATGGTTCCAGATAGTACTACCACGTTGATATTCATAGGTATTTACTAAAAATTGTTTTATTTCGCTTTGCTCCGCGAAGCGGTTGTTCCAGCCAGTTTATTTTTCATAAATAAGTGTTTGTAAATATTTAAGTAATAGTAAATACCTGAAACCTTTGTTCACAGAGGTTTTACCTTGCTTAATAATGTACTTATGATGTTTTCAAACTTTAGTTTTACTTAATTATTAAATATTTGTTAGTTGTGGAAAATTCGGTAATTAAGTGATTATTTAAATTGATTGGTAGTTTAGATTTTTAACACGAGGAATTTGCGTTTATGTTGGCTTTAAAGCAAGAGGTTGGCTACAGCTATACAGCAGTTGCAGTCAACAAGAAAACCTCTATGGGTTGTAAGCGCCAGTATCGACCGGATGTAACCGTATATTTTGCCTAGATCTACTCAAATGCACGACTACTATAATTC
The DNA here is from genome assembly GCA_964657295.1 of Iningainema sp. Taxonomy (GTDB): domain Bacteria; phylum Cyanobacteriota; class Cyanobacteriia; order Cyanobacteriales; family Nostocaceae; genus Rhizonema. The sequence goes on from CAZZVG010000010.1 coordinate 14,374, forward strand.
TGATAATTTGTTTGTCCCCCAGGTGTTTGTTAACGCAACTTGTGGTTTGATTCGTTCTTATTTGCGGCGTTCTTTTATTGCTATTGAGCCTTTCTCTTGTCCTATCTTTAAAACGGGTAAACCTTGGGATATAGGTTATTGTTTGGGATATGTTGTTTATGCTCTACCTTGTGACATAGCCTATCTCAAGAACTGCGAAGATATTTTTTCTCGGCTAGGGCATAGTTTATCCAGGATTTTGTATGCCCCTGATGATACTCGTCCTTATGGGTTAGTTAATGTAGTTTCTGATGTGCGCCTGATGAATGCTCATCCTCTTTCTCAAGCTCACTTTTTAGAGCATTGTTGGCAAATTGATTATTCTCAATCAAAAGTTCTATAAAGAATCGCAGCACTCAACCAGTTGTACCTGTCAACGCAAAGCGTACCCGTAGGACTTAGTTGGGTGCAAAGAGAAACTAAGCGCTCAGTTTTGATATCGCTCTAGATAGTTCTGCAGTATGTGAAGCACTGGAAGTTAGGGTTGATAAGAACGCGCCTATTGAGTCTCTTCTACTGTTTCTATCTCCTCCGAAGGCTGAAGTAACTCCATAAGCTGTTTTGTTAATTTATCGATTTTATTAAACCTTTTTTGATCTTCTAAAAGTGTTTTATCTTTTTTTATTAGCGATGAGATTTTTCCGATCCGTGTTGTTAATTCTCTTGCAGGCGTTTTTGGTTTCTCTTGTTTGCTAGCTTCTAGGATTTCCCCCACTATCTCTTTTATCTGTGATAGGGATAGTTGCTCCTTAATTGCCTGTTTTAATACCTCTTGTCGTTGCGCTAAATCCTTGATTTTGGAAATGACTGTAGCTTTGGTATACTCCAGTTCGCCTTTCGCCAGTACTTCCTGAATGTCGGCGGTTAGTTTGAGTATGGGTAGGCGGTTAGCTACAAATGATTGCCAAGTGGTTTTGCCTAATTTGGAGAAAATGTCTTGTATAGTAAGTGCTTCTGAGCTAACCATAACGTTATGGTTAGAATTTCCCTTAGTTTCATTGTTCATATCATATAGTAGTGAAACTACCGTATCTTGGTTAATATCTAGCTCGTTGGCAACTAGTTCAAGAATGCCGATAGTTTCTTCATAGGCGTTGAGGTCTTCCCTTTGTAGGTTTTCTGCAATGCGGATGCGGGTGGCGGTTTTGTCATTGCAGTCAATGATATTGACAGGTATTTCTCCTATTCCGGCGATCCTGCAGGCACGGAGGCGGCGTTCGCCAGCCATGAGTTCGTAAGTGTTATCTTCTGTTGGTCTAACTGCGATGGGTGCAAGAAGCCCATTTTCTTTAATATCGTTTGCAAGTGATTGTAGTGCTTCGGTGTCAAAATAGCGTCTTGGTTGGGATGGGGGAAGGATGATTGAATCTATTGGTAGGGTATCACGGTTTTTGTTGGTTGAATTTTCTTGGCTTGCACTACTATCCAATAAATCATCGAGTGCGTTTTTGTCGTATTCTTTGAGTTCAGCTTTTTTTGTGGTCATATTTATAGCTGTATGAGGTAATTGGCGATTTCTTCTAAGATACTAACTGCGGGGTGATTTTTCTTCCACAGCGCAAGTGGAAGGTGTGCTTGTGATGCACTTGGGAAGTCTATTGATTTGGGAATAGGGGTAGTTATGTGGACACGTCCTTCCATTTGGTTTTTGATGGCTTCGAGTATACCTGATTGTTGCAGGGTGCGTTTGTCGTGCTGGGTTGGTATAAAAGCTGCAATTTGTAAGTTTCTGTGTCCTCCTTTTTTGAGACGAGCAATTGTTGTTAGTAGTTGTTCCGTAGCTGCATAGCATTTATATTCTGTCTGAACTGGTATCAGAAGGTGGGTAGCTGCAAGTACGCTCATGATGCTTAAATAGCCCAGTGAGGGAGGGCAATCTATGAAGATGTAATCGTATTTGTCGGCTATTGGTTCGAGTATTAATTTTAGCTTTTGACGACCGTCGGTTGTGATATCGCGCCCTAATTCTAGTTCAGCACCAGCTAGAGCACTCTTGCTGGGTATAAGATGCATATTGTGGATGGGTTCATGCCAAATATCTAGGGGAGCGCGATCGGTGACAGCAGCATATATTGTCTGCTCGTCTTTTAACCCTTTTGGCTCAATTCCCATAAAGGTTGTTAGGCTTGCTTGTGGGTCCATATCGACAAGTAGGACTTGGTGTTTTTGGGCAATATGATACCCCAGATTGTGTACGGTTGTTGTCTTACCGGCACCACCTGACTGGTTGAATGCGGCGATTATTTTGGTTTTACTTGTGTTCATAGGTAATTGGGTTCTTAAGTAGGTAATTGGGTTCAAAACTAACTGTCACATGCGCCCGATAACCCTTAGCGTATGAGAGTATTATATTTCCAGGGTATTACGGTGTGACAGTTAAGAACTTAATTGTTTGTGCCTCAGTTAAGAGCAGTGAAAAAATCGCTCGACCGTAAAGAAATGCAAAGGAAAATATTGACAACGACAGAATCAGGGTTTGATGCCGTTGCCAGTAAAAAACTTAATTGTTTGCGTACAACTTGTCATTTTTAAAGGGTGTTTTGTACCTAACTGTTGCGATTCTATCAAACTATGATTGAGAAAAAGTAAAAAAATAATGTCAGTATGAGTGTCTAGACTGACTCACACTGACATTATGTTCTAAAACTGACGACGCATGAAAACAGATTCAGCTAGTTACTTGCTAAAAACTGGACATAAACTGAAGTACCCTATTTAAAACGGTGGGCTGTCGCTTAATTCTTTGTCACTATTGCCCTCGATGTTTTCCTCCAGTAATTCTCGTGCGAAGTCGGGAGTTTCTTCTTTTGTAGATCCAAATTCTGCTAAATTTTGGAGTGTTTTTCCAGTTGGGATGAAGCCTCGAATGACGAGGGTAGCGACTTTTTCTTTGTAGCCTTCTCGTTCGTTTACTTGTAAGTCGATGTATCCGGTAGCTATGCCTTGGGGATTTTCTCCATTTCCTTTTTTGTTTGAGTTTGACGGCACTTACTGCTTCGACTTCTTTTTTGAGGAAATACAGTCTTTTGGGGTTACTGAGTTCAGCGAGTGTTGAGATTTTGTCGTCGGGGAGTTTTCCTTCCACCCCAGCTTTGGTAATTAGCCAGGTGCGGAAGTAACTGGTGAGGGTGGCGACTATTTTGAGAGGGTGTTCGTTATTTTCTAGTAGGCGATAAAGTATTTGTCCTGCTGTATCAGCTTTACCATTTTTAATGGCTTGGGCGAGTTCGGTACAGCTGGTATTGTTGTTGCTAACTAACCGCGAGACATCTTCAATATTTAGTTTTTCCCCTTGGGCGTAGATAGCAAGCTTGGTGAGTTCGCTGTCAAGCCGTGCAGTATTGTTTCCAATTGCCTCTACTAGGTAGCTTATGGCAGGGGGAGCAAGTTCTAACGAGTGGGTTTTTACTACTGTTTGGACTAGTTTCTCTATCCCTTGTTTATCCCAACTGGCAATGAGGGTAAATTCTTCAACTTCGCCGTGCTTGAGTAGTATTTTGACGGCTTTACTTCTGCCATCAGGTTTACTTTGTGAGGTAATTAACAGTAGGTTTTGCTCGGGTATTTTGGGAATATTTTCGTTCAGTGATGAAATTACTTCATCCGGGCATTTGTTGAATATTGCCCCATCTGTAATGTGGACAATCTTTCCACTTTCCCCCAAGGGAATTGTCAATGCTTCTGTTATTGCCTGGGGTATTGCTGCTGCTTTGTTATCAACTCGGATGTAGTTGAATATTTCCCACTCTTGGGTAGTAAAATCTTTGATTAATTGTTCTACCCTTTTTGATATTGAATGGGTATCTTCCCCGTAAATTAATTTTACTGGCATGAGCATTTTTAGGTGAATTTATCTATCTATTGCGTCAGCCAATAAGTGGTGGTAAAGAAATTTAGCGCTGTTA
>CAZZVG010000011.1:0-17736 GCA_964657295.1 Iningainema sp.
TGTTAAGTCGGCTTTACTAAGAGTGAGCATCAGTAATATGGGTTTTCCTTACCGTTCACCCTATGTACTCCCAAAACGAGTACATGATTACCGATGCAATTTCTTCTCCCCCTCTTCCCCTCTCCCCCTGAAGTGAGGAATATTAAGTAAAATGTTTATTCCTCACTCTTCACTCATAACTCCTAATTTTCTTAAGCAATGTCTGGTGGTATCCGATTGTGCAAGAGATTTTGTTGTAGTTGTGCCAGAACTTGTTGTTGCAATTCGGCTCTTTGAACTTCAACTCCATTATTTGTTGTGCCAGAAGTCTCAAAAAATACTATACTATCTACGGGTTTGATCGCTAATAATTGGAACAAAATATGGGTAACAGGCATGGGGACTGGGATTACCTGAGGGTCAAGCCCAGCAGACGAGCTTGGTGGAACATCCTGTATGGTAGGGAAAGCATAAATAACACGCTTTTCTAACTCTGGATTTGCACGGTGGCTCAATGTAGTCATAACCCAGCCTGACTCCAAATGTCGGAGAATATAATACTGGGTGTAGCTTAACGATGAGGCGATCGCGCTGAGAACGGGAGCGATTGCTGTGACAATTTCTGGTGTAGTACCATCTTTAGGTGCATTGTCAATCAGCAATTGAATTTGTGCTTGTAAATCCATAATGACCTGTGAAAGATTTATTGGGTAAAGGTTGTTACTTTTTTTAAAGTAACAACACTCAAATGCACAAATGGGAATAATAAACTAAGCTAAATCCTCATTTGCAGGATGTCTCTAGCTGTAGCTTATACGCAAAAACCTTTACCCAATACTTACAGTCACACAAGTTGTATTTATGTTAGGGTCTGTTTAAAACCGAGACATATGAATTTAGCCGCAACCACAACAATTCAGGGAGTGAGTTCTATCGGCGTGGAGGCGATATTTCAACTCCTGTACAAGGAGCTTCAAAAATCCACAAAAGCTCGAGAGCACAATTGCCAAGAAGTAGCAATGCGAATTGCCGCCGAAGTCAATCGGATTTGCCATGAGAGTAAACGTATCCAGGCTGCTGGTACTGTAGAAAAATCCGCAATTTCCCTAGCCGAGCATCGACTGCAACAATGTCTCAGGTATCATGAGTTAGGCTCATCGCGAGGCAGGACAGAATTACATGGTACGCTAAGCGCGATTATTTATCGCTATATTAATCCTCCTCAGAGGCAATTAAGCTATCAAGGGCGGCTTGTCATTATTGAAGACTTTCTACAAAATTTTTATTTAGAAGCGCTGAACGCTTTCCGGCGAGAGAACCAACTAGATTCTACATACAGCCCCCGGACTAAATTGGATTTGGCCGAATACATGGCATTTACCGAGCGCTATGCTAAGCGACGGATTCCGCTACCAGGGCGTCAGCAGCAACTGATTATTCTGCGAGCGCAAACTTTCTCGCAACAACAGCCGCCAGAAACCTGCGTGGATATAGAACAAGCCGCAGAAGGAAGCGGTAATGAATCCGACGGTTCCTGGGAAGAACCTGCCGTGCAGCAATTGCGCTTAGCCATGGCGACGCAACCGGAACCAGAACCTCAAGAAGAAACGTTGCGTTCGGTAGTCGTCTCGGAATTAATTAATTATCTTGAAGAACGGCAACAATCTGATTGTGCTGATTACTTTGCCCTTCGTCTCCAGGATTTCTCGGCCCAGGAAATTGAATCTATTTTGGGTTTAACCCCTCGTCAGCGGGATTACCTACAGCAGCGCTTTAAATACCATCTGATTCGGTTTGCCCTGTTACATCGTTGGGAGCTAGTTCATGAGTGGTTGGAAGCCGACTTGCGGACGAATTTGGGGTTGACTCCCCAACAATGGGAAAATTATACAGAACAACTTGACGAAAAACATCGATCTTTACTTAATTTAAAACAACAAGGACAACCTGACGATAAAATTGCCAAAATTTTAGGGTTGTCAATGGCACAATTACAAAAAAGGTGGTTTAAAATTCTGGAACAAGCTTGGGAAATTCGTAACTCCCTAGTATCCGGATCAGATACATCTACTCATGAATAGTGACTCAGAATCCTTACAGTACCAGTTACTCACTTGGTTGTTAGCAATAAATGCCGATACCGACGGACAGAAGTCTGGCGACTGTGAGGGCATTTACGGGGTAAAAAAACCTTTCGAGGCCGCTACTGCTTTCAAAAGCACTCAGCAAAACTCGGAAGGAAAGCCCCATTTATCTCAACTAGGAGAAATTCCTACTGTGCAAGAACGTTTCCAAGCCGTCCTCAAACGTCGGTTACAAATCCACATTGAAAACCACCCACCCTTGTTCCCTTGGGAGTCTCAATTAGTAGATTATCCCGACTATGTTGACAATTCATCAATGGCATTAGTTCCGGCGTGGATTTGGGCAGCTCAGCAGTCCAAGCTGAATCTGCCGATTCATTTGCCAGAAAAGATATTCCAACAGCTGCTTGACAGATGTCAAGCATTGCTGGTATCATCCCAACCCTTAGGAGCAAAACTAGTTCAGGTCGTAGAGAGCTTTTTCCCAAATGACTCTCAAGCACTGAATGACTTAGCAGGACTGGTGCTAAGGCTGCCCTATCGGTCTGGAAACACAGATACTGCAGAAACGATGTTGGATTCACAGAACAATTACTCAGATTTACAACCGCCTCAACAAATGGCGCTGTCGTTGATAGCAGCTAAACAGTTGCTAGAAAATCTGACTGTATCCGTTTCTGCTACTCATCCAGTAGTAGAAAGACAATGGCTAACGAATGTGGGTGTTCTCACTTTGAAAGTCGAACATCCATCTGTGAGTCAGCCAACACTGCGAGTTCGAGCTGAATTTCCTACTAAAGGGGTTTTAAAACTAAAAGGAGATAGCTCTCAAGTAATGGCGCAGTGTTCGAGTCCGGGATGCTTGAGTGTAGAATTACGCTGCACGCAACTCAACCAGACTTATCTGTTGGAAGTTGAGCTAACATCCGCAGATCAACCGCCGCTCTTGTTTGCGATTATTCCCACGATGTAGGCAAAATGACCATCGCTAGCATTCTTCAATGACGATCCTGGTTTTGAAACTTATCCAATTTTAAAAAAAGCAGTTATTAGGATGACACTTGCAGGCGGAGTAGATCCACAGCCAAGTTTGTTTGTGGCGTCTACAGAAAGCCGATTTGAGTAAGAAACGACCTGTCAGTTAATTGAAAAATGACAGGTCATGACCGACACAATCCAACAAGGGGGAATTGTGAACGTGTCAATCAAGACAACGATTGAAGTTGGGTTTCTTGACTCACAGGTGTCATCCGTAGTGTTTGTGTTATAAATGTCGAATGAAGACGCAAATCCCCCGTACTAACGTATGGGGGATATTGCTCACCGTCTTTGTACACACACTCATCTGCTGCTTTCTCACAGCTATGTTTAACTTTTCCAGGAGTAATTGGCGTTGGCATCTTCCTACATGGAATAGCTGGCAGCGAAACATGTATTTGTCGCCTAGGGTGAAAGCTGAAGATTCAATAACCTTGCGAGTGCTGGTGCTAGCTTTGGTAATTGTGGGAATAGTGGCAACAGATATTTCAGCGGGCACTAAATCCAGTCTTTGGGCAGTACCGCTGAACGTGTTGGGGACAGTTTGGAGTTACTTCCATCGACGGGAGTCAAGTATCTCGGTTAAGTTCTGTATCTCTATTGGAATGTTAGCCGCGCTGGGTGCTTTTTTTGGGCGTTTGTTTGGGGAATTGAACGATACACGGCTTGCCTTGGCAGAGTTGTTGATTCAACTACAAGTGTTCCACAGTTTTGATACGCCCCGTCGTAAAGATTTAGGGTATTCGATAGTTATAGGGTTAATTTTGCTTGGCATTGCCGCTACGCTCAGTCAAACCTTAGCGTTTGCGCCAATGCTACTGTTATTTTTAGCGATCGCTCTACCGACTTTAGTGTTAGATTATCGTTCTCGACTTGGCTTGGAAGAATTACAAATTAAAAATGAAAAATTAAAAAAGAGGAATAACTCTATTTTAGATTTGAAATTTTTAATTTTTAATTTCTTTCTGATTGTTGGCTTGGGTTTGGCAATTTTTGCAGTTTTGCCCCGTGTACCAGGATATCAACTGCGGACTTTTCCAGTGAGTTCGCCTATTGAGGTGAAAGGTGGTTTTACAGGGCACAGTGTACTTAACCCCGGTTATGTCCACCAAGGTAGTGATAGTAAAGGAGATGGCAGCAGTTCGGTTCGTAACCGCACTGGCAAGCCTGGACAGGTCGATAATAACTTTTATTACGGTTTTAACAATCAAATTAATCAAAATCTCAGAGGAGAGATGAAACCTAAAGTCGTGATGCGGGTACGCTCACAAGGCTTAGGTTTCTGGCGAGTGCTCGGCTTTGATCGCTACACGGGTAAGGGATGGGAAATTTCTCGCAACGAACAAGTTCAAACCCTCAAGCGAGAGCCTTGGTCTTACCAAATATTTCTTCCACAGTCTGCCATCGCCACTCCTACTAAAGAAGTTGTCCAAACTTACACAGTCGTATCGGAATTACCCAACTTGATTCCAACTTTAGCTGATCCTAAGGAAATTTACTTTCCGACACCAGTGGTAGCTGTCGATACAGAAGGTGGGTTGCGATCGCCTGTGGAATTATCAGAAGGTCTAACCTATACGGTGATTTCGGCAGTTCCCACACGCAATCAGACTTTGTTGTCACAAGCTCAAACGAGATATCCACAAAATATTAAAAACTACTATCTACAAATTCAAAGCAAAATTGCCGATAAAGTCAGGCAACGTACTGAAGAAATTTTAGCCAATTACAACTCTGACAGGGTAGGAAAGTCAAACAAAATTCTTGATTCTCCGTATGAAAAAGCTCTTTATTTAGCTCAGTATCTAAAGCAACACTACAACGTTCCTGACAATCCCTTCTCACTACCTTATTTAGGCGAAAACGAAGACTTAGTTGAAGCTTTCTTATTCAAAAATCAAGGAGGCTATCCAGACCACTTTTCTACTGTTCTCACAGTTATGCTGCGTTCGATTGGCATTCCGGCGCGGTTAGTGGCGGGGTTTAGTTCGGGAGAATTCAATCCGTTCACGGGAATGTATGTCGTTCGCAACACAGACGCCTACGCCATGACAGAAGTGTACTTCCCTAAGTATGGTTGGTTTGCTTTTGATCCTATTCCCAATCATCCCCTGATTCCTCCTTCAATAGAGGATTCTCAAACTTTTAGCGTTCTGCACTCCTTTTGGAATTGGATTGCTGGGTGGTTGCCAACGCCATTGACAGGGCTACTTAATCACGTGTTTGAAACAGTATTTAGCTCGATTGCCAGAGTGTTCTCTTGGTTTTCCTCTTTATTCTCTCAAGGGATCTTCGGCATTTTAACCGGATTTCTCTTTGTAACGGCGCTGGCTTTTATCAGTTGGCTGGGTTGGGAGCGATGGCGAGAATGGCGATATTACCGAGTCTTAAGTAAACTACCCGCAATGGAACGCCTTTATCAACAAATGCTGCGATGGGCAGCACAAAAAGGTTTGAGCAAACACCCAGCACAAACACCCTTAGATTATGCCAGAGTCTCTTACCAGTATCACTCCACAGCAACGGCCCAGATCGTCGATGAAATTAGCCAAGCCTATGTAAGCTGGCGCTATGGCGGTGTTGCTCCGAACCTACACCAATTACGACAAAGATGGAAAGAACTGCAAAACAGTGCTGTTTTGGTTACTCCAAAAAGCGAGTAGCAAAATTTTGCGATCGCGTTGGTGACAAAGCGCGTGCCTTCACAATTGCGGCAGCTAATAAAGCGTAGGACAATCCACCAATTAACATCAATAACCCTAAGACGAAAATTCCCATGGAATTCGCTAACCCAACACTGCTATCCCACAAACTGTGGAGTAAAGCCGCACTTAAATAACCTAGAACCAAAATTCGCAGCCGCTGACGTGGTTTGAGTACACTTAAGCCAATACAATACCCAAACCAGCCACTCCAAGCCATATGTCCGGCAACTTCACCTAAAATTCGCGGAATGAGCAGTTGTAACCCTGCTAGTAAGCCTGCCTCTACTCCCAGATGTTGAGCAGTATGTGCTGCAATCGTACCAGGCACATACTGACCTAGAGTTTCAAAAAGAGTGAAGCCAACTGCAGAAGCTGCCCCTAGTAAAATTCCATCTAGGGGTTCCCAAACGCCAATGCGTTCGCGCTTGGGGGACGACATTTTTCTACCTATAAAGTAAAATAGAAAAACTGGTAATGCTTTGAGTAATTCTTCCAACAACCCAGCACCGAAAAAGAATCGGACAAATAATTCCAGAAAGGATATAGAATTTAGATCGTTGGGGATGTTTCCAGGAAGAATGCCGCGAAACACAACAATAAATATTGTTAAGACTGGACTGCTTAAAAGTACAGGAGTTATAATAGCAGCAGTTGTTAGTACCCACCAAGGCTTAGGCTTACCACACAACTGATAAATGAAGTAAAATGCAGCAGTTGCTAGATAAGCTCCTAATAATAGTTGGTATAGCAAACCCTGAACAAAAAATAACAGTACCACGAATACAACTGTGATAATTCCTGGCACTAAGTAAGTTTTGCGAGTGAAATCTTTTGGTTTGGAAAAAATCGGCAGCAGTTGTGACCAGCTGGCATCATCAACTGAATTTAGGTTGACTGGATTCGTAGGCTGCTCCATGATCGTTGGTGAGGAAGTGACTTGGTACTCAAAGACAAATTCTGGCCCATGATTACCAAAAGTTATGCGATCTCCTGCGTGTAATTCTTGACAACCATTCAAACGAGATCCATTTAAATAAGTCCCATTCGCACTCTTCAAGTCACAAAGCAAAAAGCTGATTCTGCCGTCTGGAGTTTGAGATGATTGAACCTTTGCATGATGCCGCGAAACCATTCCATATGTATTGGAATTCAACACCAAATCGCAAATGGGTTCGCGCCCAATCAAGACTTCACCAGTCGTCGGCAGTGAGTAAGGCGGTTCTCCATTACTGGAACTCAAACGCAGAAATGCATGACTCATTGAGGAAATTCCCCTACCCGTCTAATACAAGTTATCATACACTTCCTCCGCTCGTGTTTACGTATACTTTTAAATAAATAGTCATATTTTTAACATTTAAGCCAGCATTCAGCCGCTAGCATTAGCGCTTGGCATATATTAATATTAAGGGTTGCACAAGAGATCTGTTGAAGGTTTATATAATTAACCTTTCCCTCAAGGTCAATTTAGTTTTAGCAAATTTCCGAAATTCATATATTAAATTAAGTTTCTATTTATATGGACGCAGGCTGCTAATAGGTAATGGGGAAGAAATTATTCCCGATTCCCAAAGATACCTTTGGAGTTCGCTCTTCACGCCTAGCGCTGGAGACACTGATGTAGCTCTGCTGGCTCACCAACTATCACAATATGCCGTTCTTAGCAAATTGAGTGATTAATTGTTGCCATATTTAGATAATTATATAATCACATTATATAAAGGTAATTAGGATTTAATGTTACAAATGCTGCTCAACAATCGTTACAAGATTGTAAAAGTTATTGGAGAAGGTGGCTTTGGCAAAACTTTTCTGACACAAGATACACATTTGCCGTCTGGTCGTCTCTGTGTCATTAAGCAACTCAAGCCTGTTACCGACGATCCTGAGATTTACAGGATGATTCAAGAAAGATTTCAGCGCGAAGCCATAATTTTGGAGAATTTGGGAAATGACTCCAATCAAATTCCTCAATTATATGCCTATTTCTCCGAACAAGGTGAGTTTTATTTAGTCCAAGAATATATTGAAGGGAAAACACTTACTCATAAAGTTTATGAAAACGGACCATTAAATGAAATTTTTGTTGTAGAAATACTGAAGAATCTGTTGCATGTCCTCAACTACGTACATGGCAGACAAATGATCCATCGAGATGTTAAGCCAGACAATGTGATTCTGCGCGATGCAGATAACGTACCAGTATTAATCGATTTTGGCGCAGTGCGAGAATCAATGGGTACAGTTGCGAATTCACAAGGTAATCCGACAAACTCAATTATCGTTGGTACACCAGGCTATATGCCGATAGAACAAGCAGCTGGTAGACCTCTTTACAACAGCGACTTGTACAGTTTAGGACTAACGATAATTTATTTACTGACTGGGAAAGTTCCACGTGATCTACGGGATCTTAAAACTGGAAACATTATCTGGCATCAACACGCAATGAATATCAGTACCAGTTTGAGGACATTGCTGGATACAGCCATCGCCAACAATCCAAACGAGCGCTATGCCACTGCCAGAGAAATGCTTGATGCTTTGCAATCAATTACTGCTGGCGTTAACCTCGTACCTCGTTCAGCAAATAGTGGTGGACAGCCTGTACAATCACAGACAACCCTCATCTCGCCTATACAAACTCCAACTTCCGAGTCAAATTGGCTTGGAGGCGGTGGCACATTCAACACTTCTACACTCGTGCCGCATGAAATCCAAAAGTGGAACTGGGGAGCGTTTTTGGTGTCACCTTACTGGTCTATTACTAATCAAGTTTGGATTGGGTTAATATCCTTTGTACCGCTGATTAATATCCCAATGTTTGTCATCCTGGGTGCTAAAGGTAACGTTTGGGCTTGGAAAAGTCGTCCGTGGCGTAGTCTTGAAGATTTTAAAGCCCATCAAAGAGGCTGGGCTGTGGCAGGTATAATCGTTTTTCCGATCTTGCTGTGGTTTCAATTTATGATCGTGCGATCGCTATTATTTCATGACTCCACCAACAACCATGCATTATCTAGTGACTCCACTGGCAACTCAGCACCCACAAGTCTACCTAGCCCTAGCCTGCCGAGAGATTCCAAGAGTGAATCTCCTCAAAAAACAGAAATGAGGATTGATAAATTTCCGCAAGTCGAAATTAGCAACCTGGAAACTTACACCTACAATACTGGTCTTTTCTCAATCAGCGTCCCCCAAGGGTGGACAATAAGAGAAAAAATCGAGCCAACCCACACACTTTTATCCTGGCTGGATAAAAGTCCGAATACCCTTGCTTACATCCACGTCGAGATCTTCTCCTGGCTACCTAAATCAAATAAGAAGCAGTTAAGCGATTTGTTGAAAACATCTCTTAATAACTCTTTTGGTTCAAAACCGGGCTTAGACTTCAGGATGGAGCAGCCCACACTGCTTGCAAATGGGAGAGTAAAAATCACTTGGAGCCAAGCACTCACTGTCAACGATGTGAAGGGCAGACTCAGGGGCAACAGCTTCATTCAACAGCGCGGCAACAAAATTTCCATTTATACTGATGCCGTACCCCAAGAGCAACATGCAAGACTGGAATCAATGTTAAACCAAATCCTCAACAGCTATCAAATTAACTCTGTCGCTCGTTTGCATTAAGTAGGTTGAGCCAATAAAACCTTAATTGCCAACTCACTTACTTAATTCAAGTTTATGAATTAATCAACCCCGTCCTCTCTTCTCCTGCCTTCCTAATTAGCTTCCTCGCATTGCCTTCTGTACCTATATATTCGCTCTGGTTGGGGTGATTGAGCAACTCACTATACACTGCCAGGGTTTCCTGATGAACGCGGGCAACATTTAACCTCTCTAGGTTTTGATTTGCTTTTTGTTTCCACTTTTGCAGCAAATCAGAATGACTTAACAATTGCGTCAATGTTTTGGCTAAAGTATTGCTATCTTTCGGTGGTACTAAAATACCAGCTTGCCCATCATCTAATGCTTCTGGAATGCCATCTACTTGAGTAGCAATAATAGCACAACCTGCTTCGCGAGCTTCTGAAAGTACAAGAGGGCAAGGATCGTGATGTGAAGCTAGTACAAATATATCACTTGATAATAGGTAACATTGAGGTTCGGGTTGGAAACCTTCAAAATGAATGCGTTCTGCCACAGATGTTTCTTTTGCCTGTGCCTCAAATAGTAAGCGATCAGGTCCATCTCCAACTAAATAAAGATGCGCCTGTGGAAAATCTACAGCGATTTGCTCAAAAGCGGCAATTAACTCCACAATGCCCTTACGCTTATACATCCCAGCTATGGTAACAATGGCAGGCTGTTGTAATTGCATTGGTGAGTACTCGTGTAATTGACGGCTACGAGGACTACCTAAAGTACCGTTGCATACCACCCGTAACTTATTTTTAGGGATACCGCGCTGCAACATGGACGTTTGCACAGCTTGACTGACGGCAATTACCTTGTCAGCTAAACCCATGAGCACACTGCTACGCTGAAATTCGTTGTGTACTGTAGAAACTAAACTATACTTAGACCCAAATCTTAAAAACTTTGCTATTATTATTCCTGTCATCATATGGGCATGAATAATATCGGGCTGAAATTCTTTCACAATTGCCCGATAACGCACAGCCGCTTTGAGCAGGGATATTGGTTTTCTTGTTTGATCTAAATAGTAGTGTTTAACTCCGTAAAGAGCAAGCATTGCTTCGTATTCGCCACCATGAGAAACGACTGCGACCTCATGACCGCTTTCTGCTTGTAGGCAAGCCATATCTACGGCCACGTTCACTATTCCGTTACCAACTTTTTCAATATGATTTAAAATATGAATTATTCGCATATTATGCCTTGAAAATATAAATAAGGACAATTTTGGACAGATAACACAACATCGTTCCGGGAAGACCTAGAGTTCTTCATTGCGGCTTCATCATCTCCCCATTATTATTTGCTTAAACATTATAAAGACTTATATTTAAAAGATAAATATGCCTTTATTCACAAATTTAGCCGTGACTTAGGTCATAAATGGTAACTAATAATTAAAAATCATTTTTTATCCATTATTTATGATCGGTACGCGTATAGATAACTTGGAACTTAGGTTAATCTCAGAAACTAACTGTTCATCAATTTCCTATCTGAAGAGCTAATTTTATCATGGGATATAAGCCGGGTTGTGCCTAAGTCTTAAGTAAGATTTTTACCGCATTAACCAGTTTTACTACTGTATTTTTTTTAGCATCGGCTATTCGTAGTTATAAATGTCCACTTTTAAATTATTATATGCTTGTTAAGCGTGCGCATGGGGTTCGTTATTTTAATTCTTCATAGAAAATTTAAATACTTGAGAGAGCGCAACGGCTTTATTATGAGTCGGGAATAGCTTGTGGTTTTTTCTCCTAATTATGACTTAACATCAATAAATTATTAATAAGATTTGAGTAACTTATCTCATCAACATAGCTGCCCTCTGCCTTTCTTTGGTCAAGTTGACGGCTCAATGTTTAGCATCAGTATAGTTAAGCTAAATTTGTTGCTCAATCACTTAGACTCTACTCCACAAGCTTGGGTTCAAACGATGTCTTTAGTCGCTGATGGCCTTACATTGAAAGCGAGTGGGTAATAGGTAATTATCCAAGGGGAAGAAAAATACAGTTCACCAAGTACCAATCACCCATCTGCTTACATGCATTTAAAATTCAATTAATAGAAATTTACTAATCTGAGAATTATAGTGAGAATTTTTGCGAAATAAGACCGCAGCGAGCAAAAGCCGCCAAGCATGAAAAGAAAAGAGGGTTGGATATAGCATGGATTGAAAGTACTGAAATTGTCTGTGCTTAAGTCCTACGAACGTCCAATGCAGCTTTAAGTAACTTTCAATATTTTTAAAGGCAGGTAACTTAGAGCGGTGCTTTTCAGAAACTAAGGCGTAAATCTTCTTCTTAATCAAAATATTCGTATCTAGCCGCTTTTGTAAAGAAAACTTCTGATTGTAAGCACCAGACCAAATTGTGCGGTAAGCAAGGCACTGGTTGAGGAAAATGGCATCACCAAACTGGGCAATGCGAATCCAGGAATCAATATCATCACAGTTGGCATCAAATTCAGTGTTCCAACCACCACTTTGTAAGAAAGCATCGCGGCGTGTAGAGACTTGAACGGGGGTACCAAAGGGGAGAAGTTCTAGCAGCATACCGTAATGAAGATCTGTTTGCGGAGTGTAAAAAGCTAAGCCAGGTCCAAGTTGAGGCGTGCGGCTAAGTTCGACTTCCATCTCGTTTACCTGAGCGGCAATGCATGAACAGATTGCAGCGTTCTGACAAAGTGCAATCGCCTTTGCCATTGCCTCCAAACAATGAGGATCTAGGTAATCGTCATCATCCAAAAACTTAATCCAATCTCCACTCGCTTTTAAAACTCCGGCATTTACAGTGGCTGCATGGCCGAGGTTCACTTCATTGCGGTGGTATACAAGACGCGAGTTGGCGGCAGACTTCGTAGTCGTGCATAAATTTGTCACGTAGTTTTCGGTGTCGTCAGATGAACAGTCATCAGCAACAACGACTTCGCACTGAATTGTCTGGTTGAGCGCGGAGTCAATTGCCCGTTGCAGCAAATTTCTCCGATTGTATGTTGTGATCACAATACTAAACTCCATAAGCGACTTACCTGTATAAAATCCATCTGCAATACATCATTTTTATCTCAAGAAATTCAGTAGTGGAAAAATCATGCTTGTTCAAAATAACTAGACCAAAAGTCATTTGTCGATTTAATATGGATGATCGTGAGTTTTTTTTACAGACTATGAACGCTCAAGAGATTATCCGCTCTATCGAAGCGGAACAACTTAAATCAAATTTGCCTCAAATCTTTGTAGGCGATACGGTTAAAGTCGGAGTTAGGATTAAAGAAGGAGAGAAATTCCGCGTACAACCCTACGAAGGGGTTGTCATTGCCATGCGTAATGGTGGTATCAACGAAACCATTACAGTTCGACGTGTCTTTCAAGGCGTCGGTGTAGAACGAGTATTTCTGTTGCATTCTCCGAGAATTGATAGTATAAAAGTGTTACGCCGTGGTAAGGTAAGGCGTGCTAAGCTTTACTATCTACGCGATCGCGTCGGGAAGGCAACTCGGATCAAGCAACGCTTTGACCGCAGTCTTTAATCAAAAGGCAGGTGGATGGTAAAAAATCTATCAAGAACGCGCATCCCATCGTTGATTTGTTCCTCCGACAAAAATTTAGTACAATAAATGCCAAATTGCGTTAAACTAAAAAAAGTTAAATGCGATCGCTGAATCAGAGAAAGCATGTGCGCTCTTAGTTCAGTTGGTAGAACGCAGGTCTCCAAAACCTGATGTCGGGGGTTCAAGTCCTCCAGGGCGCGCTATCAGTAAAAATAGAACCCGAAAAGAGTCGTCAATCTGCTAACATGGCAGTGATCACTTAATTCGGGTATATTTTTTCTGTTTACAGCTTTTTGCTTCAAGCAAGTTAGTTTGATCTGAAGCTGTCACCTTAGATTAGAACTAGTAGGCAAAAGCTGTATAAGACACTCAGGGAGATAGACGACCGTGGCAAAAAAGAATGAAGCCGAAATGCCAGAAAGCAGTGGGTCAAACATTACGAACTTCCTTGACGGGATTAAAGAAGAGTTCGATAAAGTGGTTTGGCCCAGTCGCCAGCAGTTGGTAAGCGAATCAGCTGCTGTGCTATTAATGGTGACAGTCTCGGCAGCGATGATATTTCTAGTTGATAACTTATTTAATTGGGCAGCACAACAGGTGTTCTGATGACTTCTGCAACAGATGAAGAGAGAAATTCAATGTTACGGTCAGAAGAAACCGCAGAGTCGGCGGGAGATTTTTCTACGGAAGCCCGTTGGTATGCAGTGCAAGTAGCTTCTGGCTGTGAGAAGCGTGTTAAGACGAATTTAGAACAGCGCATTCAAACATTTGATGTGGGTGATAAAATTGTCCAAGTGGAAATTCCACATACGCCAGCTGTAAAAATTCGTAAGGATGGCAGCCGCCAGCATACAGAGGAAAAGGTCTTTCCTGGCTATGTACTCGTCCGTATGATGCTAGATGACGATACTTGGCAAGTCGTGCGAAACACTTCTCATGTGATTAATTTCGTGGGATCTGAACAAAAGCGCGGCAGCGGTAGAGGTCGCGGACACGTCAAACCATTACCGTTGGGTCATGCGGAAGTAGAAAGAATCTTCAAGCAGACCAGTGAACAAGAGCCAGTTGTCAAAATTGATATGGCTACTGGTGATAAAATAATCGTACTTTCAGGTCCGTTTAAGGATTTTGAAGGTGAGGTGATTGAAGTCACTCCAGAACGCAGCAAGCTCAAAGCCTCACTGTCGATTTTTGGAAGGGATACACCAGTAGAGTTGGAATTTAATCAGGTTGAAAAACAAAGCTAAATACAAATGGCGAAGAAAGTTGTAGCGGTCATTAAATTGGCCCTGAATGCTGGGAAAGCAAACCCAGCACCGCCAGTGGGACCAGCATTGGGTCAGCACGGCGTTAATATCATGATGTTCTGCAAGGAATACAATGCTAAAACAGCAGATCAAGCTGGAACGGTAATCCCTGTAGAAATTTCGGTATATGAAGACCGAAGTTTTACGTTTGTTCTTAAGACACCACCAGCATCAATACTGATTACCAAGGCAGCGAAAATTGAGAGAGGCTCGAATGAACCTAATAAAAAGAAAGTAGGGAAGATCACAAGAGCACAATTACGGGAAATTGCTCAAACTAAACTGCCAGATCTCAATGCTAATGATGTTGATGCAGCAATGAAAATCATTGAAGGCACTGCCAAAAACATGGGTGTCACAGTTGTAGAATAGTCATTGGTCATTGGTCATTGGTAAGAATCAAGGACACATGATAATTAACAATTAAAACAATCGGGGGAGAAGCAAGGCTTCGTTATTGACCCCAGGAGGAAAAAATGGGAAAGAAATTATCGCGTCGGATGCAGACGCTCGTGGCAAAAGTTGAAGATAGAGACTACGCACCAATAGATGCTTTAGCGCTTTTAAAAGAGACAGCAACAGCAAAGTTTACTGAAGCCGCAGAAGCCCACATTCGGTTAGGGATAGATCCAAAATATACGGATCAACAGTTACGTACAACGGTAGTGCTGCCCAAAGGTACAGGACAAATAGTCAGAGTGGCAGTTATTGCTAGGGGCGAAAAGGTAACTGAAGCAACTAATGCAGGTGCTGATATCGTTGGTTCAGAAGAACTGATCGAAGAAATTCAAAAAGGCAGAATGGACTTTGATAAGCTGATTGCTACGCCAGATGTGATGCCACAAGTGGCGAAGCTTGGTAAGTTACTTGGTCCGCGTGGGTTAATGCCATCACCTAAGGGTGGAACTGTAACACCTGACATAGCAGGTGCGATCGCAGAATTCAAAGCAGGTAAATTAGAATTCCGTGCAGATCGTACTGGCATTGTTCATGTTATGTTTGGTAAAGTCTTATTCTCGCCTGAAGATTTGCTAGTAAATTTGAAGGCGTTACAAGAAACTATTGATCGTAACCGTCCTTCAGGAGCTAAAGGTCGTTATTGGCGCACAATGTATGTGTCTGCTACTATGGGACCGTCGATTAGAGTCGATGTTAGCTCCCTACGCGATTTAAAAATGAATGAAGCAGCATAAAAGCAGTTAGCACTCAGCAATTAGCTTTAACAAATCACGAAACGAAGACAAAAAGCTGACAGTTAATAGCTGACAGCTCATAGGTAAAAGCCGGAGACAGCAGGAGCCATTGGCTTAATATCCTGCCGAGGTTTATACCCCAATTGCTTGTAATTCACTCATGGAGCGTGAAAGTTACATGGCATGAGGAGTATGACTCGAAAACCCCGGCTATCTAAGCTGGGGTTTATTGTTTTGGTCGTTAGTAGTTAGTGGTTAGCGGTTGGTGATTAAACAACAATAACTACCAACCAACAAAAAAGGAGGTGAGACAAAATGAGTAGAACGATAGAAGACAAAAGACAAATTGTCACTGAACTCAAAGAAATTTTGAGTCAGTCTCAATTGGCTATCGTCATTGATTACCAAGGTTTATCTGTTGCGGAGATTACCGAATTACGGCGGAAAATGCGTCCGACTGGCACTATTTGCAAAAGAGCGAAAAACACGCTCATGCAAATTGCCATTGACGGTAATCGAAAGTGGCAGCCAATGACGGAGTTTCTCACCGGTTCTTCCGTCTTCCTGCTTGTTCAGGAAGATATGAAGGGAGCAATTAAGGCTTACCAAGATTTTCAGAAAGTCACCAAGAAAACCGAACTTCGCGGCGGCGTGTTCGACGGACAGGCGTTGACTGAAGAGGATGTCAAAGCACTAAGCGAGCTGCCTTCAAAAGAAGAACTCATGGCTCGTTTAGCTGGTGGTTTGAAAGCCATTCCTACCAAGCTGGCAGTGGGACTCAATGCCGTGCCAACGCAGCTGGCGGTGGGGATCAAAGAAGTGCCTGGTTCTCTGGTACGCGCTATCAAAGCTGTCTCCGAGAAGGAAGACGCTCCAGATCAAGCTGCATAGTAAGCAATTAGCTATTAGCTAATAACCAAGTTGTTGATTTATCAAGATTCATAGGAGTATTTCCATGTCTGCAAAAACTGAAGAAATTTTAGAACAGTTGAAACTTCTGACTTTGCTAGAAGCTTCGGAATTAGTCAAGCAAATAGAAGAAGCTTTTGGAGTTGATGCTTCCGCGCCTGTAGGTGGTGGCATGATGATGATGCCTGGTATAGGAGGCGGTGGCGCAGCAGTCGCAGCTGAACCAGTAGAAGAGCAAACCGAGTTTAGCGTGATTCTAGATTCGCTCGCAGCTGATAAGAAGATTTCCGTGCTGAAAGTCGTACGGGAAATAACTGGTTTGGGTTTAAAGGAAGCGAAAGATTTGGTGGAATCTGCACCAAAGCCAGTTAAGGAAGGCATTCCCAAAGATGCTGCTGAAGAAATCAAGAAGCAGCTAGAAGAAGCTGGCGGTAAGGCAACAGTTAAATAATTACTTAAGTTGCTATAGCAGTCCTAAATCATTCGTCAAAAACGAGATCCCCAACTTCTTTAAGAAGTCGGGGATCTCAGACTTTCAGGAAGAAAGAATAATTCCCGACTCCCTTTTTTCCGATTACTATAGCGCTTCTCAATTGGGTTAACTACAACACTTTGAGAGGGCGAACAGCCGTTCGCCCCTACTAAGACTGGTATGCTACACTTGATTATTGCTGCTCATCTTGAAATCACTCCTCAAACTCTGTCTAGCCCACCTCTGGTTTCCCCAGAGACACATCAACAATTAGGCAGGTTTCTGCAAAAGCGACAGATACAGCAATTAGAAGAAAAACTGAATGGTACTCAAAAGGACTATGAACAAGAGCAACAGGAGTTGCAAAGTCTGCCTAGCTCACGCTTAGAATGCTTCCATCGATTTCCGCCTGTAGCAGGTAGCGATCCTGTTTCATGCTCTCGCCCCTAGCCATCAGCTATTAGCTTTTTGGCGTTTTGATTTAACACTTTCTGTCTTGAGATGGACTGACAAAATCATGCAAGTCAGAATCCCAGATACTGATGTAAATTAAATCACATTCTTGACGAACAATTTGACCTTTCAACGAACCTTTAGTAAAGCTGAAATTATCTGATTGACGCTGTTGTACCTGTTCTAGTCCTTGCTCAATTTCTTCAGTAGTTTCACCGCCTAACATTTCTTGCACTGTTGTTTGCATCACTTGTGGGTCTACTGATTGGGCAAAAGCGACTTCAGTTTGGCGAAGGACTCCAGAATTACGGTCAAATAAATAGCCAAGGTCGATTTTATTTGGCACTAATTGATACGTGACAGCACGGGTATTACGCCAAGCTCCTCTCAAATCTCTGGCTGGCTTCC
>CAZZVG010000012.1:0-17533 GCA_964657295.1 Iningainema sp.
ACGACGAGTTCCTTTGATCTCACCATCTTTGACTGTAACGGCAAACAATGCCACAGAGCCAGACTGAATCACCCAAACAGTCTGTGAGTCATCCAGTAGTATGGGTTCATTGCCATTAACTTGGTACTGTTGTCCGCGTAAGTCTGTGACACTAACTTGGTTGATCATATTTAAACTCCTAGCTTAACTCTCACTGCGGATCAACTGGGAGTACACCCCTTCCACCTGCCACAATTCTTGGTGGGTACCTCGTTGCACGACCTTTCCATGTTCAAGGACGATAATTTCATCACAGTCTCGGATGGTACTTAATCGGTGTGCCACAATTAAGCAGGTAATGCCTCTTCGCCGCAAATTCTCGTCAATAATTTTTTCCGTTTCTCCATCCAAGGCACTCGTAGCTTCATCCATGACGAGGATAGACGGGTTGTTCACCAAGGCGCGGGCTATTTCCAGTCGCTGTCGCTGACCCCCGCTTAAATTGGCAGCACCTTCACTAAGTTCTCCGTCATACCCTCCAGACATCGACAGAACCACATCGTCGATCATTGCATCACGGCAAGCTTGGATCAAGTTTTTCTCTGGGACTGTAGTATCCCATAAAGTCAAATTTTCCCGAACAGTGCCGCCGAACAGCAGGATGTCTTGCTCTACCATACCAACAGAGTTAGTCAAGATTTGGTGATGGATTTTAGTTCTTGGTTTCCCATCAAAGCGAATTTCTCCCTCCCAAGGTTCGTAAAGACCGCTGACCAGTTTGGCAATTGTAGACTTTCCAGAACCACTTCCACCGATCAAAGCAACTCGCTGTCCTGGCTTGACCGAGACGCTAAAGTTTTCAATCAAAGGTGCATCCAAGCGACTGTAGCCAAATGTAATGTTCTCCAAATCGACATATCCTTGTAGACGAGGAGTCAAGTAAGACAAAGGGGAATTTTCTCCTTCATTTCCCTCTCTCTCCTTCCTCTCTACTTGCGAATCTACCGCATTGTCCAGCACATCATCAAGACGAATCAAATTGCCTTCCATTTCTTGAAGGGTACTGCCAAAGTTAACGAGATTGTTGACAGGTAGGAGAAAGCTTTGCATTAATCCTTGAAAGGCTACAAGCATACCGATACTGAGATGTCCACTCATCACCCGTAACCCGCCTACTACCAGTAAAGCCATAGATGAGAGCGAAGATAAAAGCGTCGGTAATACGGAGAATGTCTGGTTTGTCACTCCCAATTCCTGCTGAGAGTTGATTGCTTTGGCGTAGTAACCCGACCACCGAGAAAAGAAATCCGACTCTAACCCAGATGCCTTCAATGTTTCTATACTTTGAAGGGCAGAGATCGATGCTCCGGCAGCTTTGCCATACTCTTGAATCAATCGCTGGTTAGCATCTACGCGCTGACGGGAGATCAACTGTAAGGTTAAGACATTCATCAAAGCAAAAGTAACGACAACCAAAGTCAGTACCGCATCATATTGAAGCATCACAAGGGCGTAAAACATCACCATCAGCGCATCAATGACTGTTGTCGCCAACTTCCCCGAAAGAACCTCAGCAACATGGTCGTTGAGACTGGTACGGTTACTAATTTCTCCGGCAAACCGCTGGGCGTAAAAACTAACAGGTAGGCGCAAAATGTGCCACAAAAAACGACTGGACATCCCTACAGACAACTTGACCTTCAAACGACGCAGGTATCTTAACCGTACTAGCGTCAGTAGTACTTGGAGTACCATTGCGATCGCCATTGCCAGAAGCAGAGGACGCAGCCAGTCCTGCCGCCCCTGAATCAGAATTTCGTCTACAAACACTTGGCTAAAAACTGGTATCGTCAGTCCGGCAAGCGTCAAGAAAAATCCTGCCACCACACAGTAGATGAGAGCACCAGTAGCACTTTGTAGCCGTGACCACAATGATACAACCAAGCTGGGTTTACGACCCCCTTTCTGAAATTCAGGACCTGGTTCCATAACCAACACCACTCCAGTATATCCCTCATCAAATTCTTGTTGGGATACCTTTCGCGGTCCTCCGGCTGGGTCGTTGAGATAGACCCAATTGTTTTGAAATCCCTCCATAACTAGGAAGTGGTTGAAATTCCAGAACACAATATAAGGAGGAGACAAATCTTGAAGTTGATCAAGTTCCTTTTTTAAGCCTTTTGCCTGAAGTCCATAGTTTCTGGCAGCTTTCAGCAAGTTAGAAGCTTTGCTGCCATCGCGGGATACTCCACACTCTCTTCGGAGTTCTGGTAGCGGTATAATTTTATTATAATAACCTAGTATAATCCCTAGAGCAGCAGCACCACATTCTACTACCTCCATTTGCAAAACAGTAGGTGTTTTTAGGCGCTTACCTTTGCTTTTGAAGAGATTTTTCAGGTATTCTCCAGGATGAAGCTGTTTGGAAAAAATGGTATTAATAAATGCCACTTACTGACCTCAGGATAGGGAAAACATACGTGATAGGAGCTCGCTCTTCTACCTTGACGCGAACATCTGTTGTTGTTCCTGAAGAGATTTTCAAATGCGGTCCGGTGGAAGAAGACCACTTGTAGCCGCTGAAAGTCTGGGGATCTAACTGCATGTCTCCGTAGACTTGGAGCAAACCCGCTTCTTTATCAGATACCAAACCTTGCACAATCTCTGAATTTCCAACCACACTACCGACTGCCTCCTTAGTAATTGGAAATACTGAAATAGTTGTTACAGTGCCGACGATACCACCAAAGCGTTCTCGCTTCACTGTTTTAGGTGTAATTTGGAGTTGCATACCGGGTTTAATTTTCTTTCCATCTCCAACAGAAAAAAAGGTAACACCAACCAACTTGTTGGATGGCTCTTCTACAGCTATATTTGCAATTCGAGTGCCTGAGTTGACGACTTGTCCAGAAGTAACGATGATTTCTAAAATGCGACCGCTATGTTTACTGATAATCTGGCTGTTATCTTTCAATTCAAATTCCTGTTTGGCGATGGTTTGCATAACTTCCCGAATCTGGTTTTTTCGATTGATGGAAGATTCTGCATGTTGTTGAGTTTGAGTCGCTTTTTGACTGCCAAGCTGTTGCAACTGGGCTTGGAGGTCTTTCATTGAATTCAATTCCTGTAAGTATTGCCGTTGTGCATCTGCTTCCTTCACATCAGCTTGTCTCAGCTGAGATTGAGCGTCATTGATGTTGGCAATGTTATTTAAGTAATCCTGCCTCGCCTGTAGTACGGTATCATCGGAAACCGCTCCCAATTCAAACAGGCTCTGGCGGTTCTCCAATCTCTTTTTGTAGGTAGGAAGCATTCCCTGTAGTGTTTGCAAGCGCTGCTGAAGGTTTTTGCGATTGATTTGAAGCGCCACAAACCCTTTCTCCTTTAGAACAGGCGTCATAGCCTGTGTAATCTTTAAGTTTTGCTCAAGAGTCAGGTGTTGTGTCTGCATGGACTTGTTCTCTTGGTCCCTACTATGCGATTGGAGCAAGGTAATAGACCGATCCTGTGCTTCTAATTGTACTAGTTTATCTCGTTGTTGCTGTAGTTCCTTGTTGAGTTGAGCTTGGTTAATCGTTCCTAACACCTGCCCCTCCTTGACAATATCCCCCACCTTTACATTCAAAGATAGTAACTGCCCAGAGCCAGTTGATTGAAGCGGCACAACTTGGTAAGGGTAAATCAGTACCCCTTGACCCTGGATTGTAATGGGAATCCGTCCAAAAATACTCCAAATTACGCCTGCGACTACTAAAGAACCCAATGTTGCCAAAGGTAACCAGCTCTTCAGACTCACCACCTGCATGAGTTGGTCTAGTCTTTCAGGAGAAGATAAACGTTCCAATGACTCTTTTCGGAATAGGCTTTGCTTTTGTTCAACCATCTATTTATACTCACGTTAAATTCATGAAAATAAGTAGGTAGCCAATACGCTTGGTGAATCGCGGATTTATCTGTTGAGGCAGGCAGAGAGGCAGGGGAGGAAAGAGTTATTAGACAATTGGTTGTTTCTTCCCCTGCTCAAGAACTGCACAGACGTACCCTATTGAGTAGGTAGCCAGAAATCAGATCTACTCGATCAAATCGCATATTCACTTGTAAGGCTTGTCCTTTGTGATCTGTCATCAGTTTTTTGTAAACATCAAGGACTATTGACGAATAATTAATATGGAATTTTTAGACGCATTACATTAGCTGAAACAAAAATGAGGGCTTTTAATTTCTTAATTAACTAAGAAATAAGGCATTTCCTGATTCGCTAGCAATGCACAATCTTTTGCTACGACTCGCAATTTTTTGGGTTTAAGTAGAACGAGGTAAAAAAACCAAACTGTGTAAAGATAAGTAAATACGTACAATGTATCTACTAAGGTAACAGGGATATGGGCAGCCGTTTAAGGATATTTCTGACTTTTGAGCAAGATAAAACTTTGTTCAATCTGAGAACGGCAGATGTACATATTTCATTTCACCTTGGGAACAACATCTACTCAAATCAGCTTCTAATCTACCTTTCAAGTACCTCTGTTCTGGATGGACTTAAAAGCAATCGCTTGTGGTGATGATGGACAGTCCCAAAAATGCCGCCTGAAACCCTTATTCTCTCTTAATAAGGCAGCTATGCTACCTCCTGCCATTTTTGATTTCCGTCGAACTCACTTTTTTTTATATTTTAAACCTAAAAAAACATCATTATTTACGAAAGATTGCAGACTAATATTTTCTTTGATTAATACTAATATAAAAGGGTCAGTAATTGGTTTATTTAAACAACGGAAGTCAAATATGACAACAAGTTCGCAAGCTTTTAAACCTCAAGAGTTTGAAAAGCGCATTATTGACAAAGCTCAAGCAGATGCTACATATAAACAGCGCTTGTTGAGTACTCCTAAAGCAGTTTTTGAAGAAGAATTAGGGCAAAAACTGCCAGCAGATTTAGAAGTTGAGACTCTACAACAGAGTAAGAAAAAACTCTATCTGTTGCTACCAGCACAGCTTGATGAAGTAGCTCGTAGTCAAGTCCTCTCTGAGGAAGAACTAGAGGCAGTTGCAGGGGGGGGTGCCCTTGGCGCTTTCTTAAAAACCACTCTAGTTGTCGGGTTAGGCATATCAGGTACTAGTACCTATTGATTCAGGTTTCATTTTCTGCAATTACATTTACATAGGAAACGAAAATCATGACAACGAATTCATTTAACGCCCAAGAGTTTGAAAAGCGCATTATTGAGAAAGCTCAAGCAGATGCTACTTATAAACAGCGCTTGTTGAGTAATGCTAAAGCAGTTTTTGAAGAAGAATTAGGTCAAAAATTGCCAGCAGATTTAGAAATTCAAGTCCTACAACAAAGTATGAAAAAACTCTATCTGTTGCTACCGATAGAGCTTGATGAACTAGCTCGCAGTCAAGCCCTCTCTGAAGAACAATTAGAGGCAGTTGCAGGAGGAGGGGTCAGTAAAGCTGTTTCTTTAGGTGTCGCTGGTCTTTTGAGCCTCTCGCTACTAACTACACCAAGTAACCCCGCTTAGTAAGCTATAGTATGTGAGTGCTGCATTAGTACTGCATGTTTATAACTTATCTAACACCGATTTATACGAGTTCAGATTGAATACTTTCTTGGAAGTAAAACTGAATCTCGTATCACATACTTTACAAGATTCTACATCTTGTAAGTCGTTACTAAGCTTTAACTTAGTAACGACTTAAAGTCATATTTTTCACCGAAAAATAGGGTGTAGGGGGAGCGTAAACCCCACGCTTTTTTACGTGGGTTTCTAACACCTAACACCTATATCTTATCCACTTCTGGAAAAATTGCATTCACTTAGATCAATATACACATGCACTCCTAAAGTATCTTCTCATTTAGGAGTGCATGTATTGAATTGGTTATCAACGAAAGAAAAATAACTATTTTTTAGAAAGATTACTCGACGAATTTGAAAGAATAAATTATGGAATTTTCTCATGAACAACTGGTTGAAATTGTAGAAAAATCTAGTACATTTCTTGAGCGTTTTAGCTCTCAATTTTCAGTAAATGATACGTCAGAATTTGATAGCTCGATTAATTCTAAAATTGAAAAATGGTGTGAGTACGCTGCTAAAGGTAACTATCAGCAGTTTGAAAAACGTCTTGCTTGGGATGGACTGACATGGAAAGCCGTATGTTCTGCTCTGTCTGATGCTCACTTAGTTGACCAACTCAATTTACCTGCTTGGACACATATATTAAATCAAAGCGTTAAAGCTGCTGCTATTGCGTCTAAACAGCAGACAGAGTATAGCTGTCTTTCCCCAAAAGAACCAATTGCTTTCGAGGAACTTTTCTTACCTTTTGTCTATGTTGCTAGACAGAAATTAATGGCTCGGATAGGTAATCATTACCATCTTATTTCAGAACTAGCTCAAGCCAAGTTAGAGCGAGGTTTACTCTTTTCTCTGGCTCGTTTAAGTGCAGAACCTACGGAGTTAAAGTTTTCTAGCTTTCGAGCAGCGAGAGAGTCTCCATTTGCCTACGTTATTAGGCAATCTCAAAATGTTGTGAGTCGGGTTCACTATCAGGCATTTATTAATACGATGCTGAATGAAGGTAGACTCATAGATTTCTATCAAGAATATCCTGTATTAGCTCGTCTAGTTGCCACTAATACAAGTTTTTGGGTTAATGTGGTTGAGGAACTTTTGTGGCGATTAGCCGCAGATTATGATGAAATTCAGCAAACATTTCAACAAGAAGCATTGGGTCAAGTTGTTGACATAGAATATGCTGTTTCTGATTTCCATAATAATCATCATACTGTCATCATACTCACCTTTGCTTCTAGTTTAAAACTTGTCTATAAACCAAAAGATTTGGCTATAGACGAAATATTTTTTAATCTACTCTCTTGGTTTAATCAACAAGAATTTTTATTATCTTTTAAATGCCTGAAGGTGCTAAATCGTTCGACTTATGGATGGACTGAGTTTGTGCAGTCCTTACCTTGTGAAGATAAACAAGCTATTCAGCGCTATTATCAACGAACTGGAATGTTACTAGGTATATTACATCTTCTCAGAGCCAGTGATTGTCATTTGGAAAACTTGATTGCTTGTGGAGAATATCCAGTTCTAGTGGATTTGGAAACTCTTATGCAACCCCAATTCCTGGTAGAAGGAGATTCAAGCAAGCCTATCAACGCACTTTCTTTAGCCGAACAATTACTTAATGAAGATTCTATATTGTGTACAAATCTCTTACCTCAGTGGTTTAAAGGAACAGATGGACAAGTTGTCTACGATATCAGCGCTTTAGGAAGCAGTCATGAACAAGAAATTGATGCTAGCCAGCCTAGATTCATCAATATCAATACAGATAACATGTACATTAAGCAGGAGCCTATAAAGCTAAAAACTGCAAAGAATCTTCCATTACTGGATAAATCTTCAATTGCACCTGATGATTATGTCGAGGATTTGATAGCAGGCTTCCAGCAAATGTATCATTTTTTGTTGAGTCATCAGGAAGCCTTTTTAGCTGCTCATAGTCCCCTATCACAATTTATTCATCGACGAATCCGGTTGATTTTTCGTGGAACTCAGGTTTATACCGTTTTGCAAAGCAATGCGCTCCAGCCTGAATCCTTAAAGGATGGAGTTGAGTACAGTATTCAGCTTGAGGCTTTAAGCAGAAGTTTTCTCGTGAGAGAAACTAAGCCATTATTTTGGTCATTACTGCATCAAGAACTACACTCTATGGCTCAGATGGATGTTCCTTATTTTACAACATTCTCAGATAGCCATCAGTTATTTGCTGGATTCTCGAATGTACCCCTTGTAAACTCTCTTAAAAATAGCTACTTAAATGTTGTCAATCGATTACAACAACTAAGTGAAAAAGACTTAGTACGGCAAATTGAAATAATTCGCAGTTCCTTTTACGCCAAAACAACTAACAATTCAGATGGGATACTGTCTGATGTTTTTGAGCAAACTAGTCTAAGTCTAAAGAGTATAACACTATTAACTCAGGAGCAATGTTTGCAGCAGGCAATTGCGATCGCCAGGGAAATTCAACTCCGAGCTATTCGTGCTGATGATGGAAGTGCTGCTTGGATTGGACTAAACTATCTACCAAAAGCAGAGCGATTTCAGCTAAGTCCTTTAGGATATGGTTTATATGATGGTAGCTGTGGAATAGCTTTGTTTCTAGCAGCATTATGGTCAGTTACAAAAGATAATCAGTTTCGCAATTTGGCTTTAGAAGCTTTACTGCCACTGTGTCAGGATCTTCAGTCTTTCGATCCAGAGAATCGGCAAAGATTTCCCAAGCTCATCGAGGCTGATATGGAATTAGGCTCAATTCTCTATGCCCTTGTCCGAATAAGTCAACTGCTAGAGGAACCAACTCTTTTGGAAAATGCCAAGCAGGTAGCTTGTTTCATGACATTAGAGAAAAACAAAAATACTCATCAGTTCGATACGATCTCAGAATTAGCAGACGCGATTCTGGGGCTACTTGCCTTACAGGTAGCAAGTGGAGATCTCACTTATTTAGAGCAAGCCATTACCTACGGCCGTTGTATACTCAGCTACGAAATCCCAAGTCACGTTGGACTTAAAACTTGGGCAACTACACGAAAAAACCCTTGGATAAGCTTTGCTTGCGGCGGAGTAGATAGAATTGCTTATGCTCTATTAAAGCTTTACGAGACAACTTTGGACGTTAATTTTCTCGTAGGTGTGAAAGAAGCGATCGCCTATGAACGCAGTCATGGTTTTGCTGGCAATGCTTTAGCTTACTTGAGCAGTTTTGCAGTGCTTGATACTGATGAAATTCGCCAAGAAATTGACAAGACTCTCAATACAACACAACAAATCAGCTTTGACCGAGTAGATCGCCTTTCCTGTGGTAATTTTGGCATCATTGACATTCTGCTCGAAGCGTCTTATGAGCTTTCTCGCACAAATTTGTTAGCAGCTGCACAACAACGAGCAGCATGGGTTGTAAACAGAGCCCAGCAAAATGGGTCATTTTGCCTATTTTCGACAGATCACAAGGATATCTACAATCCTAGTTTCTTCAATGGAACATCTGGAATTGGCTATGGGTTATTAAGAGTCAGCTATCCAGATTTATTCCCCTCTATTTTACTATTCCATTAAATGTGCAAGTTTTTATGAAAAAAGTTGATGTTGCAATTATCGGTACTGGTCCAGGTGGTGGGATGGCTGCTTGCTGCTTGGCAGAAACTGGTCTGAAAGTATTGGTTTTGGAGAAAAGTCAATTACCACGGAGTAAAGCCTGTGGAGGTGCTTTATCTCCTGGTGTAGAAAAAGTAATTCAGTGGGATTTTAGTTCTCTAGTTGAAGCGAAAGTAGTTGCTGGAAAATATTTTTATAATTATCATCTGCCAAAGGAAATCTTGTCAGAGAATTCAAAAAACTCACAAGACAAAATTTGTCCTGCCCTAATGGTAAATCGGAGTCGCTTTGATTACCATTTTATTGAAAAGGCAGTGTCTTTAGGAAAAGGTAATGTAACTTTATGGGACGGATTTCGCGTCGTCCAAGTCAAAGAAAATGACAACAATGTTGTTATTCAAGGCAGTAACCAAGAAATTATTGAGGCAGATTTTTTAATTGCTGCTGATGGAGCTACAAGTATAACTGCTAAGTGTCTTGGCTTAAACCAAAAAGCTGGTCTAGCGCTGGCAATAGATGCAGAGATAGAAGTCAATCCATCTGTGTATGAAGCCGAAAAAAAAACTGCTACTTTCAATATCCATTTTCCCTTTAATGGGTACAGCTGGATTTTTCCAAAAGCAGGTTATTTAAGTTGTGGTATTATGTCCTGGACATCTCAACAGGGATTATCCAAAATGATGAATGAGTTCCTGAAAAAAAGTTTTGATCCAGAAAGCATAAAGTCGGTTAAAACGCTAAGTCATCCTATTCCTTTATATAATAGTCATCGTCAAATTGCCACACGCCGGGTATGTCTAGTAGGTGATGCTGCTAATTTGGTCGATCCATTCTTAGGAGAGGGAATTAAGTATGCCTTGATAAGTGGTAGATTGGCTGCTAATATTATTAGTTGCCTGAAGAATGGTTTATCAGCAAATATGATTAAAGAAATAGAATCAAATCCTCAAGATTGTCGCATTTATCAAAAATTCATTCATCAGAGTATTGGCAAACATTTAAATTTTATAAGATATTCAACTTTGGAACCATTATTGTATGCACCAGAATTAGCTTATCGCAGCTTTTTTCTTGGAGAAAAAAGGGATAAATTATACCGAGAAATTCCATTTTTAAAAGCATTTCTTAAATCACCATAGCGTCAGCAAGAACGGTATCTCGGCTCAATACTGATACCCCACTGTTGCTCTACTTGGTCAAATACCAAGTTTGTAACTAAAAAATTGTTATTCATAACTAAAGATTGTGTATTGTAAAAGTATTTTATTGCTTCTAAGCTATAAAATATCAATCCAAACCGAGCATTGATAAATTTCATAGAAGTGATTGATAATAATTAGTTACTCTAGGAATACGGATAGATACTTAAAAAATTAAGGATAAATATACCATGACTGAGAACAAAGGTTCTAATAATCTAAATTTCATCGCTCAGGATCATAGTACGAATGATTTATCTGAGCAAGAAGTAGCTTCTGTTTCTGAAAATGCTGTACCAAAACCATCTTTTTCAAGACAGGATAATAGTACGGATGATTTATCTGAGCAAGAAGTAGCCTCT
Source organism: Iningainema sp. (assembly GCA_964657295.1). Classification (GTDB taxonomy): domain Bacteria; phylum Cyanobacteriota; class Cyanobacteriia; order Cyanobacteriales; family Nostocaceae; genus Rhizonema. The sequence continues at coordinate 10,723 of CAZZVG010000012.1, forward strand.
GTTTCTGGAGGTAGAGTAGATCCAAGAACAACTAACATTAAGGGCAATGTTATTTTTACCGGGCCATAAGTCTGATATTCCTAAACGATTTGTAAAAGCTGGTGTCTAAATTATTAACAGTTGAGTGTTAACCGTTAATAGTCAACTGTCAACAATTATCACTTGTATTTTTCACGCCTCAGAAGTTCAGTTAATGAAACTTGCAAACTTAAGCTTTTCTTGGAATACTTTATGGTAATGAGGCAATCCATTAATAAAAAGCGCAAAAATGTATGTCTATTGAAAGCGCAAAAGCCTTTTACGAAAGAGTCAATACCGATGAAGCTTTCCGAAAGCAACTCCAAAATGCTGCCAGTAATAACCAACGCTTAAAGATTATACTAGCTGCGGGCTACAGTTTTACAAGCCAAGAATGGGAAATCACCTTGGCTCAAATCTCTAGGTCGGAAGATAGTAAACTTAATGATGCAGAGTTAGAGATGATCGCTGGGGGGGTAGGAACTGTTGCTAAGGAGCAAGTATGGTTCAACTACCAATTACCCCAGAGAGTTTGGTCTGGTTTAAAGCCATCAATCAACTCAATCAAGCAATTGCATTGGTTATTTTACCCACCAGCTTGGTCGATCAAGACTAAACTCTCGGTAGGACTGCTCTCAGTTGCTCTTATACCGATGAGTCTTACGACCTATAATAACCTCCAACAGAATCTTAAGAGTGCAAGGAACAGCGAGTACCGCAAACTGGAACTCTTAGCTACCAGTAACGCTAGTCGTCTGGATCAGCTAATCATAGATATTCAACGGGTTGCGGTGCAAGTCAGTACTGATAAGGATGTCATCCGTTTTCTTGCTTCTGTGCCTGAGAAGCAAACAGATCTACGCAGTTCGATGCAGCGATCGCTAGATAATATCTTTCGTTCCAACCCAGACTACGATGCCGTTTACATTGTGAACAAAAACGGACAATGCCTGGGTGCCACCGATCCAACACTTGTTGGTCAAAACTACGCTTCTACCGAATATTTGCAAAAGGCGCTCTTGGGACGCTCTAACGTTTCTAGCATTCTAGTTGATGCCACTAGCAGACGAGCGGGCATTTATTTCTCCAACCCCGTCCGATCTGAAAACGGCGAGATTGTAGGAGTAGCAGTTTTAAAGATCAAAGGAGAGGACATATGGGCGATTGTCAATAACCTACAGGGTGCTTCTCAAAACTATGCTTTCTTGATTGATGAAAACGGAATTATTATCAGTCACTTTGATAAATCTCTTCTTTACCATAGCCTAAGCCGTTTGCCGCCAGAGAAACTTAGCACAATTGTCAGTGAGGGGCGCTATGGTATTAAAGAAATTCCAACTTTGGAGATTCCAAAGTTAGCAAAAATCATGGTGGGAGCTAAAGAACCGGGTCATACAATCTATTATTTGCAACACGAGCAGACGTATCAGATAATTGGCTTTGCTCCCCTAGAAGAGGAACCTTGGGTTCTGGGGGTGAATAAACCAATTGAAGAGTTTGCTGCTCCCTTAAATGACCTAATCTTGCAGAACCTAGGGAACTTAGTGGCAGTTGCCGCGATAGTCATAGTCATTGCGTTGCTTTTAGCACGAACCATTGCCAAACCAATTCATGCCCTTACCAAAGCAGCCCGAGCAATCTTTGAGCAAAAGGATTTCGATCCTCAAGAGTTAGCTCAGGCGACTCGTGGAACTGATGACATCGCTCAATTGGTACGCGTTTTCCTACAGATGGCGGAAGATGTCAAGCAACGAGAGCAGAACCTGAAACAGCAAGTGATGGAACTGTACGTCGAGATTGATGAAGTCAAAAAGGCACGTCATGTTGCGGAAATCACTGAAACAGATAACTTCCAACAGTTGCAGCAAAAGGCACGAAAGCTGAAAGAACGATTGCAACAAGCTGGTGAAACTGACACTGATTATGTCCAGCAGTTGCAGCAAAAGGTACAAAAACTGAAACAAAGAGGGATGAAAAGTGACTAAATAGAAAAAGAGACAAGAGACAGGAAATGGCAGGGGATAAAAGGGTTTTAGCCTCGATAAAAATTCCTTTTATTACTGCATATATACTGTCTACCGCTTGTATAAATAAGTCGCATTAGTTACGGAAAACCCATCATTTTGACTCTGTATTCATAACACAATTTTAGACTTGGAGATATTGCATTATGTCACAAATTGTATCTATTCACTCGTTCCGTGGTGGAACTGGCAAATCAAATTTGACTGCTAACATCGGCACGACTATTGCACTCCAGGGTCAACGTGTAGGTATTATTGACACTGATATCCAGTCACCAGGGATTCATGTTCTTTTTGGTCTAGACGAAGAAAAAATGAATCACTCTCTCAACGACTACTTATGGGGTCGCTGTAGTATTAAAGATGCTGCTTATGATGTCAGTCATGTTCTAAAAACAGAAAACGAGACGGCTGTGCTAAATGACAGGTTCTACCTTATTCCCTCTAGCATCAAGGCTAATGAAATTTCTCGAATCCTACGTGAGGGTTATGACGTAGAACGACTTAACGATGGTTTTGAGGATATTATTCGCTCTCTGAAGTTGGACTACCTGTTGATTGACACTCATCCCGGTCTTAATGAAGAAACTTTACTTTCCATTGCAATTTCTGATGTTTTAGTCGTTATTCTGCGTCCAGATCGCCAAGACTTCCAAGGAACGGCTGTCACAGTAGAATTGGCAAAAAAGTTGAACGTGTCTAAGATGTTGCTTGTGGTTAATAAAGTGCTACCAGCTTTTGATTTCGATAGCTTGCGCGAACAAATGGAGACGACGTATAACACTTTGGTAGCGGGTATTTTGCCTCTTTCGGAAGACATAGTTAAGCTAGCAAGTAGTGATATTTTTTGCATCCGCTACTCCAATCATCCCTTCAGCCAGATAGTGAAAGAAATCACCGAACAAATTCTCAGTCAGAATTGAGCAAAGCAATTTACTCATTGGAGGCATGAAGCGCTTTATGAATCAACAGAAACTTCGGGAGAGTGTACTCGCCTCATATGGTGCTGATACCTTAGCAACAAAGGAGCTGCTCGCGTACAATCAAAATGTCTTTGATCGGAGTTGTTTAAAACTACCTGTCAAGTTTCCACTGGCATCGGAAATGCATGTGAGTATTTGGAAGGAGTACGCTGCTACAGCTGAAGTTGTAGGAGCTTTTGATGTGCTAAAACAGCGACTAGTACAGTTACAGTTTCCCATAGAGGAAGGCATCAGCCATACTGAAGCGTACCGCCTCGCCACTCGTCAGGGTATTCCTGTGGATGGGATGTCTGAGGCGACTGGTTTAATTTTGAAGCAACCTGAAAAACTCCAGTTGAGGATCCATCAAAGCTTGGCAGGCTCCATCCCTATTTTATTTACTCACAATCGGGAAGATTTTGTTTCTCTGATACAAGCGCTGACAATGCGGAATGAACCCAAGTCAGTCCCTAATTCTATGGGAGCCTGCGCGATCGCTGGTTTCAATAATTGGGATCGGATTCGCTCCTATCGACAACAATGGGAACAAAATTTGGATAATTGCTCCGAAGCCAGTTGGGCAGAGGAATTTCAGCGGATTGTCCCGCGAAAGGAGCTTTATCAGGATCGATTTATTATTTTAAGTGATGGTCCCTATAGCAATGTTTCAGCCGAAGATATAGGACTAACAGAACAGGAGTGGCGGTGTCTATCGCTGACAATTCGGCTCGAACATGAATGTACGCACTACTTCACCTGTCGTTTGTTTGACTCAATGCGTAACAATTTACTTGACGAACTGATTGCCGATTACAGGGGTATTGTAGCGGCTATAGGATACTATCGGGCTGACTGGTTCTTGCGCTTTATGGGGTTGGAGTCATTTCCAAATTACCGAGAAGGAGGCAGGCTGCAAAATTACCGTGGTCAACCACAGCTTTCAGAGGTTGCTTTTAAGATTTTACAGGCATTAGTGAAAGCTGCCGCAGAAAATTTAGAGTGTTTTGATGCTAAGTATGCAAATCAGTTAAAAAGCATCAACGCTCAACCCCTAATATTAATGGCTTTAACTTATTTGACATTAGAAGAGTTAGCTTCCAAAGACGCGAACTCTCTCCTCCTAAAAACCATAGACCAATTGCAAATTATAGCAATTAGCAATTAGCAAACAATATCAGTTTATAATGAAGGAAATTTAGACATGACGGAAGTTCTATTAAAGGAGTTCAGTAATAGTGACATTGATTGGATAACTACTACAGGTCGTCGGCAGGAGATAGCTGTCGGTACTGTCTTAATCCAAGAAGGAAAAATCCTCGATACCCTGAATATTATATTAGATGGGACTTTAGTAATTACAGCTTCCCAAACCGAAAACAATTCTCTAAATCGTGCTTTTGCAGCCCTAGAGGGTGACCAAGTAAAAGACCGAGAAATTACTAGGTTGTCAAGCGGTGAGGTCGTGGGAGAAATCCCTTTTGTCAAAGTACGCTCAATTGCTGGCACTGTTAGGGCTACGGATAAGTCCACTGTGATATCAATTCCCCAGCAGCAATTAACAGCGAAATTACAGCAGGATGTCAGTTTTGCTTCCCGCTTTTATCGAGTCATCGCCATTCTGCTTTCTGACAAAATTAGTCAAATTGCTCGTAGCAAACTATCTCCTGGTCAGACACTCAAAGATATGTTGTTTGTGTTGGGGGAATTGAATGATAGTGACATTGATTGGATGATGGCTACAGGTCGTCGCCAAAAAATTGCTGCTAACACAGTACTCATCCGTGAAGCACATCCTGTGGATGCGTTGTATATTTTACTAAATGGCACAATGTCAGTTTCTGTTTCTGACGATCAGCGTAATCTCTTAACTCGTGCTTTTGCAGTTATGGAGGGTGGTGAGATCACAGGTCGAGAGATTGGGAGATTGTCAAAGGGAGAAATTGTCGGAGAAACATCATTCATTGATGCCCGTGTGCCGGCTGCAACTGTCAGGGCTACTGAAGACTCGTTTGTGTTGTCAATCCCACGACAGCAATTAGCAGCAAAATTACAGCAGGATATCGGCTTTGCCTCTCGCTTTTATCGAGTGATGGTAACTTTGCTTTCCCATCGATTGCAAGGAATGTATAGTCGGCTTGGTTATGGCAGACGTGTTTACAGCAAAGGTCAACCACTCGATGAAAATGTTCACTATGAGGAAGAATTAGATTCAAGTGTTTTGGATCGAATGACACTGGCTGGAACAAAATTTGATTGGATGTTGAGCCGCCTTAGAGAAAGTTAAAACCGTGTTTGAATATGTCATCCAGTAGAGACATTGCACTACAATATCTCTACTTTAATTTATACCTAAATAAACCATATTATCCGAATCGTATTGATATATAGGAATCCTGTTTGATTTCTGAACAGGATTTAAGATGGAAGCCTTATAAAACGTGCTTTTTAGTCTCAGTATGTTTTCAAGAATCAAATCGGAGTCCTATAAAATACATTACCAGTACTCAATCTTACAAGGAAAGGCACGAGGCATACTGCGGGGTGCAGAAGGTAAAATTATTAAAAATCCTTCAGGGGTGTGTTTAGAACTTACCAAAATAATAAAAATGTATTCCCTTGTAGAGTGCCGTAAGAAATACGGCGTTCTTGCTTCAATCCCACGTTTTTAAGCGTGGGTTTCTTCAGCATAGCTACCTTCTGTCTTCTGAATTTTGACATTTATGACTGAATGATAAATATCCTTTTGCCTCTGGATAACTATTAGGATCATAAACTATTTTGATATGATTCAACCTTCTAAAAAGGATACTTAATTCTCTGTTCACATTGCTTGACCATACTTCAGGATAAGACTCTTCATAGGAGTGTCCATGCCAACTCAGAAAAGCATCTCTTTTTTCAGGTGTACATAAACCTGTTTGAACCAAATAATCTAACAATAATTGCCATCTAGGTTCAAGATGTGGGCTTTTTTTCAGTAACTCACATTCTATCCCTACTTTAGGGAAAATAGTATTTCCTATATCAAAGTTTAAAACTATAATATCTACAAAATTGCTAATGACTTTGATCAGTTCTTTAAGTTTTTTAATCGGGTATGTCCAACCAATTTTTGTCAGATAGTTTTCGAGTTCCTCTTCAGGAATACCGATAATATTAACTCTTACAGCATTTAATGGTCGGGAGAGCATAGCACCAATGTAAAGAAACCGAGATTCAATGGGTAAAGAATCGCAGCAAATAGCTAAATTTTGTTTGATTTGAGGTGTAAGAGAATCTTCTAACAGGAGACTTAAAGCAGTTGCTATCGTCTTTGTGGGTTCTTGGAATGCTTGATATTTGCTAAATTTAGGATAATATTTTAAATTGAAGAAAAAGCTAGGTAGCGGTATATTTTGCGGTTGTTGATCAACATCAAATTCTAACCAAATATGGTCTATATTTTTAGCTAATAGAGAATCTGGCTCATGCCAATGAAGGCAAAAATCCCGGATACGATTCCACACATAGTTTGTAAAAATTACATTTGGCAGCACATTAGTAGAACTTAACCCTGCTAAAATATCGCGACTGCCATCTGATGCTTTAGCTAAAACTGAAAAGTCAACATTGGGATTATTATCACCTAAGCGGCACTCTAATAAAACTTCTGGGAAAGGTGGCAGGTTTTTTGTTATTGTTTGAATATAAGACAAAGCCTGAGAAGAAACTAGCTTATGTGAAAGGTGAGGTGCAACAAGCTGAATATAAGTTTCTAGAGTGTTATTCATAGAGGGAAAACGCATCTAAATTTTATAAAAAAATATT
>CAZZVG010000013.1:0-17307 GCA_964657295.1 Iningainema sp.
CGCTGAGCAAGAACGTCAACGAGCTGATCGGCTAGCGGAGTATTTGCGCTCTCAAGGAATTGATCCAGATAATCTGCCACCAGACGTGAGAAAATGACCTCGTTAATACGGAGAAACTTTTGAGTGTTTAGCGATTCCTGTATATAAAGGTAAAGGTGCTTGATTGGGGGTGATGAATTTAGAGGTGTTGGTTTTAAAAGTAGATGCTAAAAATACGGTTTGAAGATATTGCCCGCAGTATATACTGCGCTATACTGCATGATAATTTAGGCAGCAAGTAATAGTTTTTGCAGGTCAATGTTATGCTACTTACTTTTGTGTAGTGACAAATTCTGACAAAATGAATGCGATGTAAGCGCGACAAGCTGCCACGCGTCTACGCCTTTTTATAATGATGTAGGAGTTTTGAGGATTGATAGCGGAAGCATGGGTAAGGAGATAGCAATTTCCCTGAAGAATGTCTCGAAGTGCTACAAGCGATATGGTCGTCCAGTTGATCGGCTGAAAGAGATTTTGCTACCAGGCAAAACCTTTGCTCAAGAGTTTTGGGCGCTACGCGATGTCTCTTTTCAGATAATGAAAGGCGAGACTATGGGCATCATCGGGCGCAACGGTGCAGGCAAGTCTACTCTTTTACAAATGATTTGCGGCACTTTGACGCCGACCAGTGGAGAAATCCAAGTTAATGGACGGGTTGCAGCCCTGCTAGAGTTGGGTGCAGGATTTAACCTGGAATTTACGGGGCGAGAAAATGTGTATATAAATGGGGCAATCATGGGGTTATCCCAGCAAGATGTGGATGAGCGGTTTGATCGGATTGCCGCTTTTGCTGATATTGGAGAGTTTATTGAGCAGCCTGTTAAGACATATTCCAGCGGGATGTATGTGCGGTTGGCTTTTGCTTCAGCAATTCATGTCAATCCAGATATCCTAATTGTGGATGAAGCTCTGGCTGTGGGAGATATGTTCTTTCAGGCTAAGTGCATGGCGCGAATGCGTCAAATGATGGATGGTGGGGTGACGGTGCTGTTTGTTAGCCATGATATAGGTTCAGTTAAGAGTCTCTGTGAAAGATGTGCCTTTCTTGAACACGGTCAACTTATAAGTGTTGGGAAAGCTTCAGAAGTAGTAAATACTTATTTAAGTACGATTCGTAATGAAGCGAACCAGGAGTTAAAAAAACAATTATTACAAACAATAGATACCAGAAATATTCAAGAAGAAAAAATATTAAAATTATTACCTAATCAATTACAAAATAATTCAAGCTTTGAATTTTTAGTAAAAACTGATGGCGAAGCAAAGTTCGCTGATAGCGCTTACCGTTATGGAGATGGTGGTGCCAAAATATTAGATGTAAAAATACTGAATGGCTCCCATGAAGTTACAAACCACATAGAATACAGGCAAGATTTCTTTATTCAAGCTTCTATCTTATTTGAAAAAAGCTTTCCGACTTTTTGTACTGGATATTTAATTAAGGATTTAAAAGGAATTGAAATTATTGGTACTACAACAACTACTGAAAGTATAAATATGCCTCCTGTTCAAGCAGGAGACGTATATGTTATAGAGGCTAAAACTCTCAATATTTTGAATGAAGGAGTTTATACAATAGTTTTTGGCGTAGAATTACCCATCATGCCTAACGAGCAACATATTTATCTAGATGTAGTAGAGAATTCTGCGGTTTTCAAAGTTAACCCTCCTGAAAATTTAATGAATAGATTTTGGTCAAGGGCTTATGCACCCGTAGAAATTGAGTTTGCAAAAGTTAAGTTTGAATTATATTGAAATAAATTTGTATAAGTATGATTAGTAAAACCGCAGTAGTAAAAACTAGTCACATTGGGAAAAATACAACAATAAAAGATTTTGTCGTAATAGAGGCAGATGTACAATTAGGTAGTAATGTTATTATTCATCCTCATGTAACTATTGAATCTGGCATTGTTATTGGCGATGATGTAGAAATATTTCCGGGAGCTTATATTGGCAAAGTGCCAAAAGGCGCAGGCGTAACACAAAGAAAGCTGGAATTTAATAGAAAATTATTTATACATGAAAATTGTTCTATTGGTCCTAACAGCGTCATTTATTATGACGTAGAAATTGGAAGAAATACGTTAATTGGTGATAATGCTTCTATTCGAGAGAAAGTCAAAATTGGTGAGTTTTGTATTCTAAGTCGGGGAGTTACTGTAAATTACAATACACGCATTGGCAAGGGGACAAAAATCATGGATCTTACCCACATTACGGGTAACTGCGAAATTGGTGATGATGTATTCATTAGTGTTTTAGTCGCGACAACGAATGACCGCGCTATTGGCAAACTTGGATATGAAGAAGAACGTATTCAGGGGCCGAGAATCAGCAATAAAGTAGCTATTGGTGCGGGAGCAAATATTCTTCCTGGAGTTCACATCGGTGAAGGTTCTGTGATTGCTGCAGCATCTGTAGTCAATAAGGATGTTCCTGCTGGCAAAATGGTTGCAGGTAATCCGGCGCGAATCATTAAAACTATTAGTGAATAAGTTGTAACCAGGTATTTAAGTGAGTCTGAGCAACTGTAAAATTATTCACTTTCCTAAAATTACCGATCCACGGGGCAACTTGACTTTCATCGAAGGAGGAAGACATATTCCTTTTGAAATACAGCGAGTTTATTACTTATACGATGTTCCTGGTGGCGCTGAACGTGGTGGTCACGCCCACAAAGAACTGCAGCAAGTGATTATTGCTATGTCTGGCAGCTTTGATGTTGTGTTAGATGACGGGTATCAGCAAAAACGCTTCCACCTCAACCGCTCCTACTACGGTTTATACATCTGCTCTATGGTATGGCGAGAAATTGACAACTTCTCATCTGGTTCTGTCTGCATGGTTTTAGCTTCCACCTTTTATGATGAAGCTGACTATTACAGAGATTACCAGGAATTTCTAGCAGCTGTGCGGAGCGATCGGTAATGAAGATGCCGTTCCTCAATCTCAATGCTCCCTACCTAGAACTTCAGGAAGAACTTGATGCAGCTTACCGAAGAGTAATGGTATCCGGGTGGTATGTTCTTGGAAGCGAAGTCGAGGCTTTTGAGGTGGAGTTTGCTGCTTACTGCGAAACAAAATACTGCATTGGTGTGGGTAATGGCTTAGAGGCTTTGCATCTCATCCTGCAAGCAATGGAAATTGGTGCTGGCGATGAGGTCATTGTGCCAGCAAACACTTACATTGCCACATGGCTAGCAGTTTCCTATGCAGGAGCAACACTAGTGCCAGTGGAACCAGATGAGAAAACGTACAATATCAATCCCTCCCAGATTGAAGCAGCAATTACGGAACGCACGAAGGCTATCTTGGTGGTGCATCTGTATGGTCAACCAGCAGATATGGATGCCATCAATAAAATTGCAAAGCTATACAATCTCAAGGTGATTGAGGATGCATCTCAGGCTCATGGCGCACGATACAAGGGTAAGCGTGTGGGTAGTTTGGCGGATGCAGCAGGTTTCAGCTTTTATCCCACGAAAAATTTAGGAGCCATTGGTGATGGGGGAGCGGTAACCACCAACGATGCTGACCTAGCTGATAAAATTCGTCTACTCCGTAACTACGGCTCTCGTGTAAAGTACGAAAATGAAGTTCAGGGCTATAATAGCCGACTGGATGAGCTACAGGCAGCATTTTTAAGGGTGAAGCTAGCCAAACTCGATGAATGGAATGCTCGTCGTGCTCAAATAGCGAAACAATATTTGAAAGCACTCGTCAAAAATTCCAGTTTGATGTTGCCGATTGTACCTGAGTGGGCAGAGCCAGTATGGCATTTATTTGTAGTGCGTTACCCTAGACGATATACTCTAGAGCAGTATTTGAGCCAAGCTGGTATCGGTACACTCATTCACTATCCAATTCCGCCCCATTTGTCAAATGCTTATGCAGCAAACAAATGGCAAGTGGGGAATTTCCCGGTTACTGAACAGCTATCCCAAGAGGTGCTCAGTATCCCAATAGGACCTCATATGAATAGCAAAGAAGTGCAGGCAGTTATAGAAACTTTACAGGAGGGTGTTTAAGTGGGAATCAATGCACCCTTAATTAGCGTGGTAATGACCACCTATAACCATGAAAAATATATCGCCTCAGCGATACAGAGTGTTTTAAACCAAACTGTTACAGATTTTGAATTGATTATTGTTAATGACGGTTCCATTGATAGAACTGATGAAGTTATTATAACTTTCCAAGATAGTCGGATTGTTTATATTCATCAAGAAAATCAGGGACCAAGCGCTGCCGTTAACAACGGTATATTAGCAGCCAGAGGAAAGTATGTTGCTCTAATGTCTGGGGATGATATTTGCTATCCTCAACGTCTAGAGAGGCAGTATCAGTATTTAGACACAACGGCTAGAAAAATAGTTTTTTCTAGGGTTGATTTCATAGACGATGATAGTCAAATAGTGACAGGTGAGCATTTTGCCAAGGACTTATTTAATAGTAGCAACAGTACACGTGCAGAAATCTTAAATCTGTTCTTTATGACAGGCAACTATCTATGTGCTGTCACTAGTTTGATAGAAAAACAAATTTTATTGTCAGCTGGTTTATTCAATTTGACCTCCATCCAGTTACAGGATTTTGATATGTGGATAAATCTGGTTAAAAAATACGATATATTTATTTTGCCAGAAAAACTTGTTCAGTACAGAATCCGCTCAGGTGAGAATAATTTAAGTTTAAAGCCATCTCACTACGTGCGTGTGGTTTTTGAAGAATATCAAATAAAAAAAAATATATTAAACCAGGTGTCCATTAATCTATTTAAGGAAGCTTTTGTAAATTATATAAAAAAAGCCAATTTTCAAGAAGGTGCTGAATATGAATTAGAAAAAGCTTTTTTATATTTAAATCACGCTTCATTGTTAATGCGAAGCATTGGATGTGAAAAATTATTTACCCTTTTGCAAGACCAAACAATTTTATCTGTAGCAAAGGCAAAGTATAGTTTTGGCTTACCTGAACTATACCAACTGACCAAAGATATGGATATCACAAACAGCAGACTGCTACAGCAGACCCATATAGAGTTGGAGCGATCGCAGGTTCAAATGCAACATATTCAGACAGAGTTGGAACGCTCTTCAGATCAACAACAACAAACTCAGGCAGAACTAGAGCGATCGCAATCCCAACTGCAAAACACCCAAGCAGAATTAGAGCGTTCTCAGTCCCAACTACAGCAAACTCAGGCGGAACTAGAGCATCATCTGTCGGAAATACAAAATACACAGGCAGAAGTAGAACACCTAAAATTCCAACTAGAGCAAACCCAAGCAGAACTAGAAAAATCCCAATCTCAACTGCAAGCCGCTCACGAGGAGCGGGAGAACTACCATAATCAATTGCAGCTAACACGCGCCCAAGTAATCTGGAAGACTTCATCCAGATTATGGAAATTAAAAGAGCTTTTTTTAGCTTTTAAAGCCTTACTGCCTAACCGAAAGCAATTTTTATTTTACATAGATTCACCAACTAGTCACGAAATTGTTTGTTCAGATTTTCAAATAAATGGTTGGTGTATCAGCACTGATGCAATTGGCATCAAAGCAGTACGCGCCAAAGTTGGGAAACGGGCATTTGATGGAACTTATGGGCTTCCTAGATTGGACGTGGCATTGGCTCATGGCGGTATTGAAGCAGCAGAAATATCCGGATTCCAAATAGACATCCACCTCCCTCCAGGACAGTATGTTATTGATATCAATGTGCTAGATATTCAGGAAAGAAGGCATCTACTAACATCTCACCCGGTCACAGTCTCAACCTTAGAGGTTGTTTTGTCTCAGCCATCGTCGCTGTCGCACCCGATCGCTAGTAACCCAAATTCTCTTAAACAATGGGGAAAGAACTTAAAAGATTTTGTAAAATTTGCCAACACGGTAAGAAAGCAAGCTTTAGAAAAGCAAAGACAACTAGGTCGTGTTCCTGAATGGCAAGAAATACCAAAAATAACCAGATGGCTTAAGGAACTGTACAAGCAACAACGTGGGCAAATGTCAGCTTTGATGCCACCTGTTAATTTTGTCGTCTCCCAATCAAAAGATGCCTATGAAGCTTGGTTAGCAGTTAACCAATGGAACGAAAAAGCTCGTGAGCATCTCAAGTATCGCTTAAAAACATGTCAGGAAACCTTGCCGAAAATCTCTGTGGTAATGCCAGTTTTTAATCCACAGGTACGTTTTTTAGAGTCGGCGATCGCCAGTGTTGTCAATCAAGTTTACGAAAATTGGGAACTTTGCATCGCTGACGATCGCAGTACTGATGCCGCAGTTCACTTCTCTTTAAACCATTGGGCAGCCAAAGATCATCGCATCCGGATCATTTTTCGCAAAGAAAACGGCAACATCAGCGCTGCTACTAACAGCGCTGCTAGTTTAGCCAGTGGAGATTTTCTGCTATTTTTAGATCACGATGACGAACTTACCCCTGATGCCCTTGGGGAAGTTGCATTGTACATTGCAGAGCATCCAAAGACGGATTTTCTTTACTCAGATGATGACAAGATAGATACTGAAGATCGTCACTTTGCCCCACAATTCAAACCCGACTGGTCACCAGAATTGCTGCTGTCGTACATGTATCTAAGTCATTTATGCGTAGTCAGACGCAGCATTTTTGAACGAGTTGGCGGGCTGAGAGTAGGGTTTGAAGGCTCTCAAGACTACGATTTCGCCTTGAGAGCTACGGAAATTTCTCGCCAAGTCACCCATCTTCCATTAGTACTTTACCATTGGCGAGCTGTTCCGGGTTCCACAGCTGTATCTGGGGCAGCAAAGCCAGCCAGTTTTGCCGCCGCCAAGATGGCTCTGCAAGAGGCATTTACACGCCGGGGAATTTCGGGTTCTGTGTATCAGCCAGAGTGGGCTGTTAAAAGTAGAGTGGGCATTTTTGAGCATGAGTTTCCCGATACTGGACCATCTGTTGCCATTATTATTCCTACTAAAAATCAGGTGGATTTGTTACGCAAGTGTGTGTTCTCTTTGGAAAAAACTACATACCAGAATTATCAAATTGTCATTATCGATAACGAGAGTGACGAAAAAGAAACTCTTACCTATTTAGAAAGCCTGACTCATAAAGTTTTAAAAATTAAGAATCCAGATACTGGATTTAACTTTGCTGCTATCAACAACCGTGCTGCCGAACAAGTCAACACCGACTATCTTTTATTTCTCAATAACGATACCGAGGTCATTTCCCCTCACTGGCTGAGCCAGATGGTAGGTTATGCTCAGTTTGAAGGGGTGGGAGGAGTTGGCGCAAGGTTGCTCTACCCCGATGGTAAGATTCAACACGCTGGCGTCATACATGGTTTGCATCATGGATTAGCAGGTCATGCGCTGAAGCTATCACCAGGTTGGAATCATGGCTATCTTTCTTATGCCAAAGTGGCGCGGAATTATTCAGCAGTGACGGCTGCGTGTCTGTTGACTCCTCGCCAACTGTTCTTGGATATGTCCGGCTTTAATGAGCAAGAGTTCTCCGTGGCTTACAACGATGCTGATTATTGCTACAGACTGGTAGAAAACAACTATCGTTGTGTCTACTGCCCAAGGGCTGAACTTATTCATTATGAGGGTACATCTAGAGGCTTCATAGATCATCCCAAAGAGAGAAGTGCTTATCGACGAAAGTACTCCCAAAAAGTAGATAGTTTTTACAGTCCTCATCTGTCTTTAGATAATGAGCAATTTCAGATCCAAGCCAGAAGATTTTTCCGAGGAGAGGTAGCGCCGTTAAAGGTTTTGATGTGTAGCAATGCCTTAAATTTGACAGGTGCACCTAATACTCAATATGAAATAGCTATCAATCTAGCGGCTCAAGGACAAATTAAGCCTATTGTATTTGCCGTAAATGATGGACCATTGCGTTACTGTTACGAGGAGCAGGGCATAGAGGTCATTATCCATGAACACCCCCTAGCTAGGGGCTATAGTATAGAAGCATACGAGCGGGGTATAGAAGATCTGCAGAAAGAGATTTCGCGACATGATATTGATGTCATTTATGCAAATACCTTAGAAAGCTTTTTTAGCGTAGATTGTGCTAGCAAAATGAATATTCCTTGTGTGTGGAATGTACATGAAAGTGAACCGTGGCAGACCTATTTCAGTCGTCGTTACGGATTACAAATTGCTAAACGTGCCCTTGAGTGTTTCAGTATTCCATACCAGATAATTTTTGGTTCTGATGCCACACGCGACCAATATCTCGCCTTGAATAGTCGCCACAATTTTACTGTTATTCATTCTGTCTTGGATCTAAATCGTTTAGCACAAGCAGCATCAAAGTGGCAGCGAAAAGAAGCTAGACAATCCCTAGGTGTGAAGGAACTCGAAATCGTTATCCTCTTATTAGGAACAGTATGCGAGCGCAAAGGTCAGCAGGAGCTAGTTCATGCAATAAGTCATTTGCCTATTGAGTGCCACAGTCGGGTTCAATACTTCATTGTTGGCGATCGCCCAAATGAATACAGCTACAAACTTCATGCTATGGTGGCGGCACTACCGCAAGATCTGAAATCACGAGTTACGCTTGTTCCAGAAACACTGGAAACTGCTAAATATTACAAAGCGGCAGATATTTTTGTTTGTACTTCCCGTATTGAATGTTATCCTAGGGTGACTTTGGAAGCGATGGCTTACGGCTTACCTATTGTGACCACTCCTGTTTTTGGTATCAAAGAGCAAGTACAGAACGGAGTGAACGGGATTTTTTATCCGCCTGGTTCTCCTCAAGAATTGAGAGATGCAATTTTATCTCTTTTGCAGGATGACGCCTTGCGAGCAAGTATGGCTGAAAACTCCAGTTATGTCTTAGCTGGAACGACTACCTTTAAGGAGATGTTGCAGACCTATTGTCAGATATTTCGTGAAGCTTATTTTAGTTGTGTGGATCAATTTTAACCATATTTCTATATGACATTATTTAATCTTGACACTCCAAGTCAATCGGAAATCACATATCTCACTACGTTTTCTGGTTGGTACATACCGCCAACTAGTGATGATGTCAAGCTGAGTTTGTACCTAAACGATCAACCCTACGCTGCTCTCTGTCATGGTATTGATCGTCCTGATGTAGCAGCAGCTTATCCCGATCTAGAGGGTGCGCTTGAAAGTGGTTTTTTTGGGGATTTACTTCTACCGAGGATGATCAAAGCTGAAGATAAAATAGATATTAAAATATTTGCTGAACAATGCAATCAAAAATTACTTTTTCATAAAAAATATCGTGTATTGGAAGTATGTAATTATCGTGAGAATAGACAAAGAGCTTTTAATATAAACCAAATACTGCGTTGTCCAGACTGTGGGGAAAGCTTCAGCATTAATGAGATAGACGGTTGCTGCAATAATTGTGGAAATACTATACAGATAAGAGGTTTAACACCAAATATTCTTCAAAAAGATGAATTGCCATTTCTGAGGCTTACAGAGCAGCACAGGACACATCCATATTCTCCTGATGCCATGGAATTTTTGGATAAATTTGCCAATGGGATTGTCTTAGATTTTGGTGCTGGAAATACACCTCAAGAATATTTAAGACCTAATATTTGCTATCTGGATGTGCAGCAATATCCATATACAGATGTTGTCTGCTCAAAATTGCGACTTCCCTTTCCAGATGCTATATTTGATGCAATTATTAGTCAGGCGGTTTTTGAGCATTTACCTAATCCATTTTTTACTGCATCTGAACTGTACCGGATTCTCAAACCGGGCGGTTTAATCCATATTGATACGGCTTTTATGCAACCTTTGCATGGTGATCCAAGTCACTATTTTAATATGACAATCTATGCTTTGAAAGTAGTAATGTCTAATTTTGAAGAGTTAAAAAGTGGAATAAAACCCTATCAAGAACCATCATTTGGTCTGCTCATGCAGATTGCGTCTGTTCTACCATATATGACTACAGGTTTGTGGAAAAATAGATTAGAAGAATTATATGGATTACTTTTACAATCAGGTAAAGAATTAGATAAAGCTTTGGGAGAAAAAGGAAGAAAAATTTTAGCAGCGGGAGTATTTTTTGAAGGTCAAAAGCCAATTTAATTTGTTTCAAGCTGGTAATTGAATCATCAAAAGATAAGTAAACCCAAAAGTTGTGAAATGCCTTATTCATAAGTTATGTAGATTAATGAAAATTTTTGCTATTCGTCAAAAACTTGATAAGCTGAAGCACCTGTGGCAAAAGCGAGGAATGCAAAGAATCTTACGATATCTGTATCAACGTGCAACATCCAGTTTTAAGGCAAGGATAGCTTATCAAATATGGATTGTAAGGAATCGCTTAACTGAGCAAGATATTGCAGCAGCACATGAGCAAATCACTCAATGGCAAATTCATCCGAAGTTTTCAGTTATTATACCTGTCTATAACGTAGAGAAAAAATGGTTAGAGAAAGCCATTGAATCAGTTATCAATCAAATCTATCCAGTCTGGGAACTGTGTATTGCTGATGATGCATCTCCTAAACCGCACGTTCGCTCTATTCTGAATCACTATAGTAAACTTGACCCACGAATTAAAGTTGTATTCCGTAAAGAAAACGGCAATATTTCAGCGGCTAGTAACTCCGCTTTAGATCTGGCCACAGGGGACTACATTGCACTTTTAGATCATGATGATGAATTAGCAATTGACGCTTTATTTGAAAATGCCAAGCTAATTAACCAGCACCCAGAGGCAGATTTTATTTATAGCGACGAAGACAAAATAGATATTAAAGGAAACCGATTCGCTGCTTGTTTCAAACCAGACTGGTCACCAGAGTATTTCTATTCCTGTATGTACACCTGTCATTTAGGTGTTTATCGCACCAGTGTTATTCGTGGAATTGGCGGTTTCCGCAGCGAGTATGACGGTTCGCAAGATTATGACTTGGTACTACGAGTTATAGAAAAAACTAAAAACATTTACCATATTCCCAAAATTCTCTACCATTGGCGTGCCATACCCTCGTCCGCCTCTTCTGGCTCACAAGCAAAGCCTTGGGCGTATACTGCTGGGAGAAAAGCTCTCCAAGCAATGCTTTCGTGCAGTTCATATCCAGGGCGTGTAGAAGAAACATCAAATCCAGGGATTTTTAGAGTTCGACGAGATATTGTTGGTGAACCCTTAATTAGCATTATCATTCCCAGTGCGGGTAAAAAGATTGATACTCCGTCCGGTTCCCTGTGTCTTCTGGAAAATTGCATCAGTAGTATAAAGCAGCTGAGTACATATCGCAACTATGAGATTATTGTGGTTGATGGATATGATATTCCAGAGTCTACTCTAGAGGCGATGTCTAACTACAAGCCGCAAAGTGGCTACACATCTCCTAAAGTGCAAATAGTTCGCGAGAGCGAACCATTTAACTTCTCCATGCGAATCAACACAGGCGTAGCCAAAGCCCAAGGGCAATTCCTGCTGTTATTAAATGATGATACACAGGTGCTGACTCCAGACTGGTTGGAGTCAATGCTAGAACTTGCACAACAGACAGAAATTGGTGCAGTCGGTGCAAAACTTTTGTTACCTGATAGGAAAATACAGCACGTAGGGGTGATCCTCCTCGAAGGAGATCCATGTCATGCCTTGTACGGTTTTGATAGCGAACACCCTGGTTATTATTGTTCAAACATTGTCATCAGAAACTATTTAGCCGTGACTGCTGCTTGCTTGATGATGCGACAAGAGGTGTTTCAGCACTTAGGAGGGCTAGATGAGGAGTTTCCTCTGAACTACAACGATGTAGATTTATGCTTGAAAGCGCATCAAGCAGGATTTCGCAATGTCGTAACACCCTATGCTCAACTCATTCACTACGAATCAGCTACTCGCCAGAAAGGTTTAACACCAGGGGAATGGTCTCAATTAAATAATAAGTGGAATAACTATTTCAAAACTCTGGGAGCCGACCCTTACTATAACCGTAATCTATCTTATAAAGCTCCTAATTTTGAACTGTTCTAAATATGCCCTACAGGCTATTCGGGTTTCTCTACATAGTAACCCTGAGCATTGTGATGGCATTGATCGCATACTGAGAGTCTATGGCGAAATGGCAACTTTGAGGCATGTGATGGCGTCTATAATATAGTCAAAGATTCCAGTAAAATGGCATAGCAGCTTGCTATTTGTTCATGCTGTGGAAGTTGTAAGGATTGATAGCACAAGCATGGGAGAAGAAATTGCAATTTCCCTGAAGAACGTCTCGAAGTGCTTTAAGCGATATGCTCGTCCAGTAGATCGGCTCAAAGAACTATTGTTACCAGGAAAGAGCAGATCTGATGAATTCTGGGCATTGCGGGATATTAATCTAGAGATTCCCAAGGGACAGACAGTAGGAATTGTTGGGCGCAATGGCTCAGGCAAAAGTACGCTATTGCAAATTATTGCAGGGACACTGACAGCAACGACGGGATACGTCCTCGTTAAGGGGAGAGTTTCTGCGCTGTTGGAACTTGGGAGTGGGTTTAACCCAGAGTTTACCGGAAGGCAAAATGTGTTTTTTAATGGGCGGTTGTTGGGGTTAAGTCAAAAAGAAATTGAAGATAAATTTGATGAAATTGCTGGGTTTGCCGATATTGGAGATTTTATTGACCAGCCTGTAAAAACATACTCAAGCGGGATGTTTGTCCGTTTAGCGTTTGCAGTAGCAGTCAATGTTGACCCGGAAATTTTAATTGTTGATGAAGCACTGGCAGTGGGAGATGTGGTGTTTCAACACCGTTCTATGCGACGGATGCGAGCTTTGATGGATTCTGGTGTCACAACTCTATTTGTCTCTCATGATTCCGGTGCTATTAAGACTTTGTGTAATTCGGCTGTGATGATTAATCAAGGCAGAATTGTCGCTGACGGAGCGCCCAACGATGTAATTCTAAAATACATGAAGCTCGTTACAGAAACAGAGTTGGGAATAGCACCTATTGATGAGGAAATCCAAACAAATTCTGAAGTCAATAATAATAATGTTAAGCACCGGAAAGTGTATCAGCATTTAGTTAAAGTTAAGCCGATTCGCAGAGGAAACCGCAAGGCGCTAATTGAAAATATCCAGATGCTCAACCAATCGGGAGAAAATCTTGGGGAAACTCCCATTTTCGGGTTTAATGAACAAGTGACATTGCTTGTAGAACTCCAGGTTAATGAGCCGCTACAAGGGTGCATACTAGGCTTTTTTGTTTGCGATAAAAACGGCAACGAACTGATTGGCAGCAACACTATAGAAGAGAATTGTCTGATAGGAAGGTTAGATCCAGGAAACCGACTACAAATTGAATTTAAATTTAATTTACCATTGCGTCCTGGTTCCTACAGTTTGACAGTAGCGGGTGCAGAAAACTACACGGCGATGACGTTTGATTGGATTGATAATGCGATAGTTTTTCAGGTGTTGCCTGCCGATACAGGGAAGCGCATCCATGCCTTAGTGGATTTGCCGATGAACGTCAAGGTGTTTCAATAATATGTAGACCTGATGAGGGTTCACTTCCTCAGAGGAATATTATTGAACGTTTGAATAGCAGTGGAATTAAATATTACTTGAGAATGAATCCTGTAATATAGCAGTTCTCACTCTTGTTGCACTACAATCCTGATTTGATTGTGGGACGATCCGACTCGCCCATCCCACAAGAGATGTAGGTAGATGCATTTGAGAACCGCTATATTTACAGGGTGCTGATAAATTTGGTATCTACTGAAAGCTTCTGGCAAAATGGCAATTATGAGCAATGCGATGGCATTTATAATTTACTAAAAAGTTCCGGCATTCCCAGGCAGCGATGCGCATAATTGCATGAATAATCACTTGCAGAAAGATTATCCGTTAGTATCAATTTTGTCTGAAGCAGATTTGGATGAAAACAGCAGCTTGAAGAAAATGTCGCGCTTGGTAGGAGAAAACAAGCGACTAATAGATTTCGGCTGTGCCACAGGTTATTTGGCTCAGTTGCTCAAGAGCAAAGGATGCGAAGTAACTGGGGTTGAGGTGAATTCAAAGGCAGCCGAAGTTGCTGAGCAATACTGCGAACAAGTTATTGTTGCTGATTTAGATTTTGTGTCTCTGGCTGAAATTTTACCAGGGCAAGTATTTGATGTAGCTGTGTTTGGAGATATTTTAGAACACCTGCGCGATCCGTGGAAATTACTGGAGGAGACTCGGCAGTTATTAAAGCCAGAAGGATATGTGGTTGCTTCAATTCCCAACATCGCTCATGGAGCCATTCGGTTGGCTTTATTACAGGGACGCTTTGAATATATGGAAGTGGGAATTCTAGATAACACACATTTAAGATTTTTTACCCGGAAAACGGTTGAGGAATTATTTGCTCATTGTGGATACTTTATAGATGTGATAGAGCGGATAAAGCTGCCGATTTTTTCTGGTTCTAATTGGATACCGCCTATTAATAAGAAGAGTTTTGATAGTAACGTGATTCATGAAATTGAACAAGATGAAGACGCAGATACTTTACAGTTTGTTTTCCAAGCATTCCCTTTATCTTTAGAGGGTAAATATGCAGCACTACATCAACAGTACTCCACACTAGTTGAGCAAGTACAGAACTCCCAGACTCAGCGACAGGAAATTCATACAGAATTAAAGCAATCACAAGTTCAACTACAAGGTAAACAAACTGAACTAAAGCATTTGCAAACTCAACTGCAACAAACTCAAGCGCAACTAGAGCAAGCGCAAACTCAGCAGCAACAAACATACGTAGAAATGAAGCGATCGCAATGTCAATTACAACAAATTCAGCTTCTGTGGTCAGAGACTCAAACTAAGTTGCAACAAGCTCACACAGGGTGGGAGCATTGTCAAAATATCATTAAGGCAATGGAGAGCAGTAAATTCTGGAAACTACGTCAAGCTTGGTTTCAACTAAAACAAACTGTTGGATTCCCAGCTGACTGAACTATTTGGAAATTTAAATAATATTTATTTGTCAGTTAACTAGGGAGAGGGAGGCAATGATTAATCAGGAACAACAGTCTCAATTACTGTCAAGTCAAGCAGAACTGAATTACCGCCACACACTGCTGTTGGAGAATCAGGAGGAACTACAGGCTTCTACAGCAAGCCACCCTGCGCAGGTCTACGGAGGAGCAACACTTACTTTCCAGTTACAACAAACTCAATGGCATACTCAACATAAAATCAGCGAATCCAATAATAATTCACTTGCTCCTCACGGAAAATTTGCTCCATCTATAAATATACAGACATCGCCTGTAAAAATTAAAGATTCAGATTTGAGCTTAGATGAAAAAAGATTATTATTCATCTCACAATTAAAGGCAGCTAGAACATGTGAAATAATGGGAAATAGTCCCTGGACATTAAAATCAAATTATGAGTATGATCTGTGCAATAAATCGTGTATATCTGTAATTATTACGCTGTTCAACTACTCTGATTATATTTACGAATGTTTAGACAGTGTATGTAAATCAGATCTTACTGATTTGCCAGCAAATATTGAGATTTTAGTAATTGACGACTGTTCAACCGATAATTCAGTTCATCTAGTTGAAGAATATTTAAAAAAATCTAATTTACCTATCTGTTTGGTAAAAAAATGGTTTAATACCGGTTTAGCTGATGCTAGAAATTTAGGATTGAAACTTGCTCGTTCTCCTTATGTCTTTATATTGGATGCTGATAATTGGATTTATCCAAATTGTTTATCAGTTCTTTACAATACAATAAAATCTTCTAGTTATGCAGCTGTTTACGGCGAAATAAGGAGATTTGATAACCAAACTCAAAAAGAAATCAACCGTATTTCCTGCTATGACTGGGATGTGTATAAGCTAGTCAAACAGCCTTACATAGACGCTATGGCTATGTTTAATAAAGACATAGTACTTCAAGTTGGTGGATACTCCACAGAGTTAATTGAGTACGGTTGGTTTGGATGGGACGATTATGACCTTTGGTTGAAATTAGCTCAGTTAAACTACTCATCTAAGCTAGTCCCCAAAATTCTTAGTTCATACAGAGTTCATTCTGAGTCAATGATAAATACTACCAATAAATATGCACTTAACCTGGCAAAATATTTTTGCCAAAAATTTGCTGACTTTACCAAAAAATACAATGCACCAGATATGGTGTTTGGCATTCCTAAAAGTGAAATCAATGGAGCGCAAGAATCATTTCTTCAGCAAAATAAAAGTGAATTAGAATTACAAGAATTGCAATATGCTTATGCTCAAATCGCTGCTATGAAGTCAAGTAAATTCTGGAAGTTGAGAAATCAGTGGTTAAAACTGAAGAAATTATTGGGTCTAGCTAAAGATGTTGACATTAAAATATAGTCTACGCTTAAAATATTTGCGCCATCCTACTTAAAATATAAAGTAAAGTGTGAGACTGAAGTATATGGTTGAAAGTATAAGCTACAGAGTAGCAGCATACATTACTGCCTATGAAGAAATAGAAGCACTTGATAAAACTGTCACAGCAATACAGAAACAGTCATATCCAGTTGAACAAATATTTATAGTCGATAACTCCAAAACTCAGGTAGTAGCTGATAACAGGTACGAGTATACAACAGTAGATTTTCATCCCGAAAATTTAGGAGTAGCTGGAGGGTTAAAAATAGCTATTAATTGGGCTATAGAAAAAGAATATGATTTTCTTTGGCTTTTTGATCAAGATAGCGAGCCTAGTTTGGATGTTTTAGAAAAGTTATTAATAAAATACCAAGAATTATCTGTAAAAGGGAAACAAATAGGCATTATTGCTCCTGTAATCATTGATATAAATACCAAACAAGAGTTTTCCGGGTGTGTTTTTCAACAATACAAACTTGTACCTATTTCTGGATGTTCTGAAATCAAAGATTTTTATCAGTGTGATTGTGTAATTACATCTGGTTCTCTAGTTAATATAAGTGCAGCTAAATGTGTCGAACTTCCACGAGAAGACTTGTTTTTAGATGCTGTAGACTACGCATACTGTATAAACTTTAGAAATCAGGGATATGAAATCATTGTTGTAAAAAATACGATGATGAAACATCGTATTGGTAATTATTCAAAAGTAAAAGATAGACTATTTAAAGGTAACAAGGAAGTCAGAACTTTCATTTGTTCGCCATCTCGTTATTACTATGCATGTAGAAATCATACTTTTTTTGAGACTCGTACCTCAAACAAAGCAATGTTAAACCGTTCAGTTATATACAGAATAAAGTTATTAATAGAGATGATAGCCAGGGTTATACGCTACGAACC
>CAZZVG010000014.1:0-17194 GCA_964657295.1 Iningainema sp.
AATTCAGGTTGGAGTTGCATTGTCCAAAACTCAATTGCAGTTCCTCCTGAAGATGCCTGTTTTGTGTCCGTGCCAACATGAGTACTACAACTGACTATCCAGCTTGTCAGTAACCCGAGCAGTGCCCAAATAGTTAATTTTTTAAACTTTTGAATTTGTTGCATTGTGTTTATTTATAAGATTCCCGACTTCTTTAAGAAGTCGGGAATCTTAGCCTTACATTTTTTTCACTTTAGCAGTCCTACGGGTAAAACTGTGGTTAAAAGCTTTAAGAATTTATTTGGTCAATCTAACAAAGGGGTGGGCATTGAAATTGCACCACAACGTGTGAATGTCGTTCAGCTACGTAAGCAGCGTCAAGGTTTGAAATTAAACTCATTAACATCAGTGCCAGTTCCAGAAGGCATTTTTGTTGAAGGTCAAATTACTGACCCCGCAGCAATGGCGCAATTAATTCAACAAGCGCTGAGTGAAAGTAAAATAAAAGCGAATCGCGTTGCCACTGCTTTACCGGGGCGAGATTCGATAGTACGTTTGATACCCGTGCCAGCAGAGTTAGATGATAAAGAACTAAGGGAGATGGTACTGAACCATGAAGCAGGTTTGTACTTACCCTATGCTCGAGAAGAAGCTGATGTGGATTATCAGAAACTTGGGTACTTTGTCGATGAAGATGGTATTGAAAAGGTCCAAGTGCTGCTCGTTGCTACCCGTAAGGAGGTCACGAATACATATATAACTACGTTTGAGTTAGCTGGATTACATATCGATGTTTTAGAGATTAACAGTTTTGCTTTGATTCGGACAATTCGCGAGCAACTCCGACAATATGGACCACAAGAAGCAAGCGTGTTAGTGGATATAGAATTCGACAGCACGGAAATTGCCATTATTCTTAACGGAGTGCCGCAATTTTCGCGCACAGTTCCGCTTGGGACGTATCAAATGCAAACGGCATTAGCAAGGGCAATGAACTTACCCGCATCACGAGACACGCAATTGTTACAAGGCATGAACATTCCTTCAAGTCCCCCAGAAGGTGATAAAACTGGCATGACTGACGCTAATCCTGGGATGGCATCAATGATGAGAGTTTTGGGAGAACTGACAGATGAAATACGTCGTTCTATCGATTTTTACCTCAATCAGGCTCTCAATGTGGAGGTAGCACAGATTTTATTGGCAGGTCCTGGAGGCGGTTTGGGTCAAATCAATGAGTTTTTTACACAACGATTGAGTTTGCCGGCTATGCAAATAGATCCTGTAACGGCGCTGTCGTTACAAGTTGATGAAGAAAAATACCCTCTAGTCGAACGCCCTGGATTGGGGATAGTAATTGGTTTAGCAATGCGAGAGGCGTGATCCTTTGAGAATACTCTTGACCAACAACTAACAACTAACAACCAACGGCCAACAGATGTACAGCCTAGATGTCAACTTTCTCAAAGACCGTGCACCTTATCAGACAAATTATCAACCGACCAAAAAAATCTCTGTTTCCGCCGGGGAGCTAACACCCTTATATTTGGGAGTAGGCTTCGGTGTGTTTTTTCCAGTGGTCACAGGATTGAGTTTGTGGCTTCTGGGCGCGAAAAATGCTGAGTTGGCGCAGAACATCGCCCAACTCGATCAGCAGAAACAGCAGTTAGATCAACAAATAGGAAACATTAACAAAATTAAAGAACAGACGAGCAACGTTAAGGGAGAAACACAAGCTTTAGTCACTGTATTTGACCAAATTCGACCTTGGTCAGCAATGTTACAAGATTTGCGCGATCGCATACCAGCGACAGTGCAAATTAATAATGTTAAACAAATAGCACCAGTCGCTCCAACTCCTGGACAACCACCTCCCAATCCAGCTGGAGGAGTTGAAATTAGTGGATTAGCTCGCACTTTTAATGATGTCAATGATTTCTTGCTGACTCTGCAACAATCTCGCTTCTTGAAAGCGACAGATACAAAAATTATTACAGCCCAGTTAACAGACGCACCTATACCTCCTGGTGCAACTCCATCAAATACGGGTGTAATAATTAAACCAGCCCAAATAGTTAAATATACTATACAATCAGTTGTGAGCGATGTTCCAGCTTCTGAATTAATCCGGGAATTAGAGCAGAAAGGCACAGTGGGACTAGTCACTCGAATTCATAGTCTGCAACAAACAGGAGTCATTCAAAAATGACGCTGAGTGAAGATGTAAATTTTGGCGAGTTAGATGGAGAACAGGTGTCTTCTGCCTCCTTCGTTGTTTTTGGCACAACAATAACACCGAGAATTGGTGGGATTGTGATTGGAGTAATCGGCTTAGTGGGAGCTGCTTATATGGTTCTCAACCTCATCATGCCTGCTTGGGATAACTATCAGCAGCAGCAAGCAAAACAAACCGCTTTGCAAGGAGAAATTGACCAAAAGAAAGCCAGCATCAAACAGATTAACATGGTCAAACAGGAACTAGAGCTTTCCAAAAAGCAACAAACCCAAGTGTTAGGTTTATTTGCAAACGAGAACACTTTAGATACATTACTGCTGGATGTGAACCGTTTGGTTGAATCTAGCAACGCACAACTACAGAAGAATGCTGTGAGAGCACAACTTAAGAAGTTTGATCCACTTTCAAATAAAGCTGAACCAATTACAGACGGAAGTTTAGGAACACAGGTTAACGGCAAGCTGAAAAGCCGCAAGATTAATGTCGAGATTGTTGGAACCTACGAACAAACTCAATCAATTCTCCGTAATATCGAGCGTTTGCAGCCCTTGTTAATTGTTAAAGACTATCAATCTACTTTGGCACCAGAAGCTGTAAGCCAATCAGGCAAAGAAGTCATCAGATTCGGAGCAGCAGCAATAACGTCATCTTTCCAGTTACAAGCATTAATACCACTTTCTCCAGAAGAAGCAGCCGCAGCTAAAACTCTGACTCAGAAGAAATAATGTGTTGCGGGGTTAATGTCTATAACATCTGGGTACGTGTGAGATTATGTCAAACCCCGTCATACAGCCGCAGGGGCAACACGGTTTAGTTAAAACTTTTTCCCCCAAACAGTTCCATAATCTCTATGCGTGATTCCTAATTTTTAAAATTCTGAACCTAAAACTGTTACTTATGCAAAATTTCTGGGAACTATATAAAAGTAACTTCTAAAATTTGTGGTTAATCAGATCAATAGCCTATATCAAATCCGCATTTAATAACCTCTTTTACCACGAGCTAGAATGCTAGCTGCATAAAAAAGAGGAGGTTAAAAACTGGAATTTGTCTTAGCATTGTTCATCTAAAATAGCCTCATTTTGAAGAAGACACTTAAGTAAGTGGGCAGAATTAAATATAACGATGTTGACCATCATTCGTCATTTGTCCGTCGTGTCGTAAGGGCGGGTGTTACTCGATCATCACGTCTACCCATGAGTGAACGAATAAAACCTCTCCCAACTAATGAGCGATGACAAAGAACGACCCTCACCAAGGACATTTATTTGTACCAACCTACTTACTCAAAAGTTATCCAAATAGTTTTCTAATGTGAGGAATAAACTGTGAGACAGCTTCACGGTAGTAATTTAGTATTAGGTGTCGCCACTTTTGTATTTTTAGCAGCTCAACCAGTATGGGCCGAGACAACCAAAATTACTGGAGTCGAGTTAAAACAAGTTGAGAGTGGAATTAATCTTGTTTTAAGAACTTCCTCTGGCTCACGTCCTCAAATCTTTACAACAAGTCGGGGCAAAGCTTTAGTCACAGATATTATTAATACTCAACTACGTTTACCGAAAGGCAATAGTTTCCGCCAGGACAATCCGGCTCCGGGAATTGCCTCAGTCGCCGTCAATCAGCTTGATGCCAACAGCATCCGGGTGGTGGTGACGGGAAAAAACAATCCCCCCAACACTCAACCGTTGGAGCGAAAGGAAGACGGAATTACCCTCAGTTTTACCCCAACTGACACGGGCAAGATGTCCACTGCACAACAACCACAAGTTGCACCAACACAGCAGGTGGCAGATAATGTTCCTACGCCGCAAGCTCCTAGTCCAACTCAGTTAGGTCAAAAGCCAGACGTTCTCATTCCCAACCCACAAGTCACGATTGATGGGAAAACAGCACCTGTCGCTGAACCTGGTCAACCGACAACTCCAGCCCCGCCTTTCTTACCTAGAGCCGTCGCCCCACCAGTAGGAGATATTGCCATCTCGAATTTGGATGCTTCTCCTAGTGTCATTGACTTGGGAACTCAAGAACGTGTGCCCCGTTTGGTATTGCGAGATGCTCCGGTACGAGAGGTTTTGTCACTGCTGGCTCGTGCTGCTGGTTTGAACCTAGCTTACATGGGTGGAACGACTGCACAAGCAGGGGGGCAGCCGGGAGCTGCCTCGACTGGAGGTGATGGCCCGACAATTTCCTTAGATATTGAAAACGAGCCAGTACAAGATGTTTTTAACTACGTCTTGCGTTTAAGTGGTTTAGAAGCTAACCGTAGCGGACGCACGCTTTTCGTTGGAGCTAATCTACCGAATGCCACTCGCGATGTGGTGATGCGTAACTTGCGACTCAATCAAGTCACTGTGGGAGTCGCACTCAACTTTTTAGTTGGCATGGGAGCAGAGAGTGCTGTCAGCCGCGAGCGACAAGTTACGAGTGTGAGTGCTGTACCTGTAGGCGGCGCTGCCAGCGCTCTGACTCAAACTCAAACGACGACGGAAACTAAAATTGAACGTCTTAGCCTTGATGATTCTAAATATACTAAGCCTTTGCTCAGAGGATTACAGGCTTTAGGTGACGAACGGACCAATTCTATTACTTTAATTGGGACATCCAGGCTAATTGAGATGGCGATCGCTCAACTAACTCAATTGGATATCCGTCGCCGACAAGTGGCAGTCAATGTCAAAATTATTGACGTTAATCTCTCAAACACCCATGACATCAACGGTAGTTTCTCCTTTGGAATTGGCAACAACTACTTTACCAATGATGGGGGTGCCGCTTCTTTGAATTTTGGTGGCTCTCGACCTGCGACTAGTACTGAAGCGGCAGGTAGTATAACTAGTACACCAACGATAACTAACCCGTATAGTTCAGCTGCTCCCTTGTTTAACCCAAATACCTCCGTCACTATTCCAGGAACTCAACCCGGTACAACAATAATCAACCGCAACGGCACTAGCACTATCATAGGCGGTCAAGCAGGTACATTTTATACACCCGTTGCACCTACAGGAAACCCTTTAACACCAGGTTTTTCTAATATCACTCCAGCCACAAATAATATTGTTACGTTTGATGCAAATGGCAACCCGACTATAACACAAGGTACTCTAGGTACAGCCACAGCCGCTCTGCCCTCCTTATACCAATTCCCCAAACGGTTACTGGCTAGTTTGCAAGCTCAGGTGCAGACAGGCAACGCCAAAATTCTGACTGACCCAACCTTAATTGTACAAGAAGGTCAGCAGGCTATTGTCAACTTAACCCAAGAAGTGGTAGGAAACATTAAAAATGAAATAACCCGTGGTACTGGCGATACCACGCAAGTCGTTACAGCTGAGAAAACGAATGTAGGTTTAACCTTGGCTGTCAAAGTTGACCGGATTGACGACAATGGTTTTGTCGCTCTATCAGTTGCTCCTAATGTCAGAGCACCCCAATCTTCACAAAATATCAATTTGGGAACAAGTGGTAGCCAAACAATATTTTTGGTATCTGAACGCTCGCTTCAATCTGGCACAATTCGCCTACGAGACGGTCAAACGCTGATTCTCAGCGGTATCATTCAAGACTCAGACCGGACAACAGTATCCAAAATTCCTATCCTCGGTGATATTCCCCTAATTGGGGCGTTGTTTAGAAAAACAAACAAACAGAATACACGTCAAGAGGTAATTGTGTTGCTAACGCCTCAGATTATGGATGACTCGGAGCGCTCCTCGTTTGGCTATAACTACAACCCCAGTCCCGAAGTGCGGCAAATGTTAGAGCGTCGCGGCTTGCAGATTCCTAAAAAATAGAAGTATGGAACCGACCATAGACCAACTCAAAGCCTTTTTCCGATTATGCGTTCGTACTAGCAATCTACTACGAAACATTGAGCTAGTCCGTTACGATGAAAGAACAAACAGAATTGTAGTGTTGATAGGTGAAACCATCCAAGTAGAGATTCTTAGCAATGGAGAGGAAATTATAGGATGAGCGACTATTTGAATTTGTCAGAAAAAGAATTGCGGGAATACGTCAAAGCCAACCCCCAGAATGAAGAAGCATTTCAGCATTTCCTCAGCATCATGAGAGCAAAGCCAGGGCGAGTTGTAGTCAGTACAGATGAACAGCTAGAGGCAGAGCTTAGAAAAAGACTGGCATCCTGAAACCTTGACAAGAAATCAGTGGTGCTTCTCTGCTATCCTGTACTTTATTTTACCTTAATTCTTTCTGCTTCATAGCTGCCCTCTCCCTTCGTTTTAACTCATGGCTTCTAAATTAAGTCATTAAACTTATAAAGGACTAACTACCCCTTTGCTAGTAAAAGCTATTTTTTTGAGTATTTTTGCTTAGTAAAAGGGGTGTTTTTTGTGAAACAATGACCATTTAGCAAAAAAAAATGCCGAAATCTATATAAATTAATGGTTTCATCTATCCACTTCAGCCTTGGACACCTTAGAATGATTCATTGAAAAGTCGAGCCTATGAGAGTTACAGGCGTTTTAAGCAAAAGTACTCAAAAAGCATGGCTTTTGTAAATCTCCTTTCTGTGAGATTTACGTAAAGATGCTCAAGTAGGGGATCTTTACACAATCTCAAGTAAACCTCAAGGAATTGACATGAATAAAGGTGAATTAGTTGATGCCGTAGCTGACAAAGCTAGTGTTACTAAAAAACAAGCTGATGCAGTCTTGACTGCTGCGTTGGAAATCATTGTCGAAGCTGTCTCCTCTGGAGATAAGGTAACGCTCGTAGGATTCGGCTCGTTTGAATCACGGGAACGTAAAGCTCGTGAAGGTCGTAACCCAAAAACAAATGAAAAAATGGAAATCCCAGCAACGAAGGTTCCCGCCTTCTCTGCAGGAAAGCTGTTTAGAGAAAAGGTTGCACCCCCAAAAGTGTAGGTTCTGTCTTCAGGAGTCATTTTAGTCATGCAGCAACCAGCACACGGGGGAAATTTAGCTTGGGCAGCAGTACTCGCTGGTTGTCCTCCTAGTGCTATTCTGGATTTTTCTGCCAGCATCAGCCCATTGGGACCACCAAAGAGCGTTAGATCGGCAATTGAATCCCAATTGGATCATCTCCAGCACTATCCAGATCCTGATTACCGTGAACTGAGACTTGCTCTGAGTAACTTTCATCAACTGCCACTAGAGTGGATTCTGCCGGGTAACGGCTCGGCAGAGTTGCTAACTTTGGCAGGTAGGGAATTAGCACAGTTAGCTGCGACAGCTTTAATGACTCCTGCCTTTGGCGACTACTACCGAGCGTTGGCGGCATACAACGCCAAAGTACTTAATTTTTCGCTAATTAGTCCAGAGCAAAGAGTCCCGAACCCTGACTTAACAAGCATACTCAGGACTTCATTCTCAGGACTCAGGACTGATTACGGACTACTGGTGAATAACCCTCACAACCCGACGGGAATGTTATTTTCCAGGGAAGCGATTCTGCCATGCTTGGAGGAATTTGCTTTAGTTGTAGTAGATGAGGCGTTTATGGATTTTCTGCATCCAGATCAGGAACAAAGCCTGATTTCTGTGGTGCAGCAATATCCAAACTTAGTGATTTTGCGATCGCTGACCAAATTTTACAGTCTCCCTGGACTGCGACTCGGATATGCGATCGCTCACCCCGACCGTCTGCGATTATGGCAATCATGGCGCGATCCCTGGCCAGTAAATACTCTAGCGGCAGCAGCAGCAGTTGCCGCACTTCTGGATCAGCAGTTTCAGCTTTCAACCTGGACATGGTTACCTCCAGCACGCAACGAACTCTTTCAGGGTTTAGCCTCTCTACCAGGATTGCAGCCAATACATAGTGCTGCTAACTTTTTACTCGTTGAATCACAGCAGTCTATTTTGCCCCTGCAGCAGAAATTACTCCAGCATCACCAGATTCTCATTCGCGATTGCCTCAGTTTTGCCGAGCTAGGTGATCGCTATTTTCGGGTTGCTGTTCGCACCTCCTCTGATAACCAACGCTTATTAGCAGCTATAGCTAACAGTGAGAGAGAGACGGAGTAGGGGAGAGATCCCTGATAAGCAGGGGAAGGAATAATAACTCCTGTCTCCTGTCTCCCGTTTCCTTTTCTCTTGTTTCCCGTCTCCCGTCCCCGACTCTTTATTCACGTGACTCCTGATTACGATGTTGTGATTATTGGTGGTAGTATTGCTGGGCGTATCGCCGCCTTGAGTGCCACTCAACTAAAAGCCAAAGTCGCTTTGGTCGAACCCATAGCTAGCTATGGGCTGCATCACTATGCTCTGAGGGAAATTGGTAAACTTTCTCACTTGCTGGATCATGCCGCTCAATTTGGTGTTCATGCTCATAATGCTGATGCCTCAACAGACAGCACGAGTGTTACGCTAACGGGCAATTCTTTCCAGAGTAAACCGACTACTGAAAAATGCCTTGTCTCTATCGAATGGCAACAGGCAAAGTTGTGGGTAACTGGTGTTGTCTCTAATCTCCAAGAGCAGTTTTCACCAGTCATCCTCGCCGCCAAAGGAGTCGATATTATTTTTAGTAGCGGTCAATTTCAATCGTCACCTTTGGCTTTTGTTGTTAATGACCGTATACTAAGCGCACGAGCTTATCTGCTTGCTACTTCTGTTCAAGCAAATCCAGAGATTGAAGGATTGGGAAAAACTGGTTTCATTACCTTATCTCATATTTGGCAGTCTTTATGCAGTCCTCAACCACCTAAAAACTGGGTCATTCTTGGTGGAGTGCCTCAAAGCATTGAACTAGCACAAACATTAGTGCGGTTGGGTAGTCACGTAACACTGATCGTAGATCACCCCTATATTTTGTCTCATGTTGATCCAGAGATAGCTCAACTGCTTTCCAGTCAATTGGAAGCCGAAGGTGTGCGCGTACTTACCCAAACACTAGTCACCCAGGTAAGACGGATTCACAATAAGAAGTGGCTTCAGGTGGGAGACAAGGCGATTGAAACTGATGAAATTGTCGTGGCAGCAGCACAGCAGCCAAATATTGAATCTCTAAACTTGGCAGCAGTAGGTGTTAAATGGAATCAGCATCGCTTACTTGTGAATGATAAACTACAGACAAGCAACCACCGCATTTATGCTTGTGGTGATGTCATTGGTGGCTATGACTGTCCTAACATTGCTTATTATGAAGCAAAAATCGCCTTACAAAATGCTTTGTTTTCTCCCAGATTCAAAGTTAATTATCAATGTGTTCCTTGGGCAATATTGACTCACCCGACAGTAGCGCAAGTGGGTTTAACAGAAGTGCAAGCAAAACGCCGATACAATCATAATGAAATTATTGTTTTACGGCAGCTTTTTAAAACATTGGCAGCGGCCCAACTCAGGGATGAAACCACAGGTATTTGTAAATTAATCGTCCTACGCAATGGTGATATTTTAGGAGCTTCGATCCTGGGTGCAGAAGCTAGAGAGTTAATTAATATTATTGCCTTGGCGATCACTCAAAAAATTAAAGTCCATCATCTTGCTACTCTATCGTTTGTCTCTCCCAGTTTTTCAGAAATTATCGAGCAAACTGCCAGAGAATTCAGATCCCCGACTTCTTAAAGAAGTCGGGGATCTGAGCAGGCGCGATTTTCACAAAGAAACCGGAGGATTGCTAGAACTCATAACTTTTTATTTTTACCTTCAGATAGCGAAAAACTACCAATACCTTGAAGAATACCACGACCAATTAAACCTAGACTTCGCCCAACGACTTTTGTGAGAATGAAGACAATACCATTCCCAAATAAAGATATTAGAGACTGTATCCGAGGGGCGATCGCATCACGGAACTCTAGTACTAAAGTGACAATTAGCTGGATACCAGAGAGTTGCGCTAACTCTTGACTACGCGGAGCATAAATCGAAACTCTAGCAATACCGCGAGGTGCAAATACAAAGATATGATAACAACTTTCAAAAATTTCTTTTGGTTCAAGTATTAAATTTTTGATTCGGTATTTCCAAGATAGGTTATTTCGGAAACGTTCAATTTCTCTTGTAGAAATTAACTTGTGTTCATAGAAATTTTGTTTAATTATTTCTACATCTGCCAACCTATTCAATAATGGCTGGATAACACCATTTGCTACCTGAATTAATACATTTTCTAAGATCATTAATGCTTGCTCTTGTGCTTCAATGCTACCTACCTGATATAAATTGTGATCAACCAGTAAATCTTTTTGGAAGAGTAGATAAGAAAGTAACTCATTAACCAAGGGAATTTTATTCAAAATATCTCTTTGCACTACCTCCTTTTCTTGTAGTAACAAAGCAACAACTTCTAATTGACTCTCACCCACTTGTACCCTAAAAAACTTGCCAAAAAAATCTATGTTTGCTGCTTGAAGTACATCTAATAATAAACTATTTTTCAACTCATACAATCTATTTAAATCAATTTGAGAAGTCCGGATATCATCCAGTATATTAGCTATTTTTTGTAATATAATATAAAGTAATTCTCTTTTTTTTTCGGAACGTAAAATGTCAATTTCTAAAGGGACATTCGATACATTTTGCAAATTAAATTGTAGCTTATTGACACAAGAGCTAAATAATGCTGCTTGTAAGACTCTAGGGTTAAGTAAAGAGGGAGAATTAGGCGTGGAGGAGGAGTCCGATTTGGGATTTGTAGAAAGTGGTAATTGTAAAGACGAGATCGCCGTTTGTTCTAAATAAGATTTTGACGGTGTCAAATTTTGCGTCTCCACCTCTCGTTTCCTTTGGTATGGTGAACTCAACAACCGATTAACAAGCCAACGAGCCGTCAATAGTTCTCTTCTCCTTCCTGCCAAAATTGCCCGCTCCAGCAAAAGCAATCCAGGAACTTTTAACTGTGCGGTTACTTCCGCCAATGTCGCGTTGATGTAACTACTTTCCGACAAACGGAGATTATTCCGGATAATGGAGAAAGGTGATTGAGAGGAGTAACGAGTTATCTCCCTAATTCCACTATCTCCAAACCAACAAGAAATACCTACACTTACGAATCGCATGACGGCGACTAATTCGGAGATAGGCGTGCCTTTAGGGCAATAACCCTCTACCCCAACTGCTTTTGCTGCTAAAAGCAACCGTTGTTCTCTTACAGAACTCAGAAGGAGTATAGGCAGGTTAGGATACTCAGTTTTTAGATGCCGACACACTTGTAAACCGAGATGCTCGTCACCGGTAAGACTATTGCCTAGTTCCAAAATCACCAGATTGACTTGATTGGAGTCTTTTTGCGCCATTTCTGCTAAGATGTGCAGAGCCGCAGTGTATGTTTCTGCCTCGGATACCACTTGTAAATTAGGCACTTGTTCCAGAGCTACCTGTAATCCTAGGCGAAAGATTGGATCTTGGTCAACTAACAATAATTTCAAAAATACATCACTCATGGTCCTTGCAAAAACACAGATACTATATTTTTCAGGATCTTGAAGTCAAAAGCCTTTTTTCTTATAGCATTCTGTACCGCTTCATTTTTCGCTCTTCCAAAAACGTATAAAAGTGTATACTTTTCGGTGGTTGATCTGTTTAATCCCTATCGAGTATCGTTAATAACCGAACATTCGAGGAGCGCCACAAAAGATTCTGTTCGGCAGACTTTGGCTCAAAATGCTCACCTGTTCCTCGTTTGAGCATGGATATTTTGTTAATGGTTGTGCGTTGTGACAACTGTGTTCATCCCAAATAGACATCTTTACAAAAATTTACTCATTTGTCTTATTGCCCAAGATGTGTAAGTAAATATACTTGTATTCTCGGAAAACAAATAGAATTTCACCTCACACTAATACTGTTGACCAAAAACTGGTTTTGAAACGCGCTGTTGAGGATTCTTTACAAAAAATAACAATATTTGTCTTTTTTCTTTACTCTCTAATTTTTACTCTTGCGAATTACGATATCCATAAAAGTTAATACTGTAGTCGGTAATCCGCACTCCAGTTTGTTCTTCAACTTGGTGGATGATTTCTTCTGGCAATTTCAGATGAACATCTAGAATTTGATTTGTGTCCAGACAATTAACATGACTGTGAGAATCACTGATATTACCGTATAAACGCCCATCACAGTGTTCGATACATTCTATAATGCTTTGATTGGATAATGCTTCTAAATTTTGATATACAGAAGTATGACCGATTGCTTTGCCTTGCTGGTTCAGGCGATCATAAATCTCTCGAGCCGAAAGATGTTCGTTGGCTTGCCAAAGGAGTTCTAGAATAAAGCGACGCTGACGACTAACACGCATACCTAGCACTTGACACTGTTCTAGAGCATCTTCTAAGGAACGAATTGGTTTTGTAAATATTGCTTGCTTTTGCATATTCAAATTATTTAACTCTTGGGCCAATTTTTTCTGCCTGAATGTTTGTTATTTTATATATTCAACGATTTTTAATGCCGCCTCTTCTCCTTTACCTAAGCGGTTATTTTTATTGACGATAAAACCACAGGCAGGATAAATTTTGTCTTGCTTGACGGTTGCTTTGTTTTTCTAAAGTAAACTCATTACAACTTTAGCTTAAAATAGCTGTAAACGTCTACGCTTAAAGTGGGCTTATCCTAACTTTGTGCGAAGTCGTCTCAACTTAGCCTAAAGATTCAGTTATTTTGCAGCAAGAAAGGAGTATTATGAGTTTTCGAGGCTATTTACTGACTCGATGACAATCACCATCGCACTCAACACTGACAGCATCAACACCCTGGATCTCTCAACAGCAGTCACAGTTATTGAAAAACTGCTGCAAGAGGGATCAATTTTATCCTCCGAACAGCAGCTACGCTTTGAAATTGACTATTTTCGCGAACCAGACGATCCACGGGAACTCCCTGAAATTCCAGAGGTGCGGCTTTGGTTTATCCGCTTAGATACTCGCTATCCCTGGTTACCTTTTTTACTTGATTACAAAGCCGGTGAATTAGTGCGCTATACCGCGATGCTTGTACCGCATCAATTTAATACCATTGAAGGCATTCTGTATAATCCGGAAGCTTTAGAAATATTTTTGATGAACAAGTTATTTGTTTTAACTGAATGGTTACAACACCAAAATATTCCCAGTAAGTCTCGCCTTCAGTCAATGGCACAACTACTAGGTTATGAGTTAGATGATGCTCTGTTTAAAATGTTTTGAAAGGATCTGGTAGATAGTTGGTAGTGGTTGGTGGTTAACAAATAACTACTAACCACTCACCTTTGGGTAACGCTCCTTCGTCGCTAACGCTGCGCTAACGCAGTCGCCTGCGGAGGGAAACACTCTGTCTCCCCTTGGGAGACGCTCCGCGAACAGCGCTGTCTCACATTATTTCATCTGGCATATTAAGGTTAACGCGGTATTGAAAGCATATCCAACTGCTTTGGATTTACTTGGTAACGCAGCCTGCCAGAGACGATAATCATTGTATTCAATAATTAAGTTTACCATATCATTAATATTAATTTTGTTAAGCACTTCATATTGGGCTAATTCAAAGTCTTTCCTTGTCCCACCAATTTTTATAATCTTCCGTCCTATTTGAATAAATTTTTCTATAACGGTTTTCATATATTTTTTACAGGCATCTTCTGAGAAGAGCGATGATGCTTTGAACGCATCTATTTCTTCTAAAAGAAGGTGAGTTATTTCTCTTCCTTCTAGAGTATTCCATTCTATTGGGAGTCGAATATCTAAATATTCATCTTGGTTAAATTTACATCTGAGATATTCATGAATATCTACAGTTACTTGAATCAGTTTTTGACCGGCTAATAGGTTTTTTAAAGGCTTTAGACTTGTATTAATAGATGAGTCATGAAATACTTGCTCATTACCCTTTGAACATTCATACGTAAGATAAGTCCAAATCCCTGAACGAGCCAAATCAGTGCTTACAGCTTGGTAGAAAGTAATTGTTCTATCTTCTTCACACTCAAAATATGCACTTTTCGCATCGTTAAGCTTACATAAATGCATATCCTGGAATGAGTGCGTGATTTTTCTAAAAATACCTGTAATATGATGCGGTTGACTTTCTACTTGTACGTAACGTTTTCCGGTGCTAACCAAGTTATGTAAACGAATCGCCATTGATTTTTCCTTTTAATAGTTCATCACATTCTTCCTAGATGCACTCATCCTGATAGCAAGAGAGAAGTGAAAGAACACAAAACATGGCGCGTCAAATCCACTTACAGTATTGTGACATTGGGCAATACTGGCAATAAGTCATCGCCAAAACGCCAAAAATCCTCAGCCTTGCTGTTCTGAGGTCACCGATCTTTGTTTTAACCTACAATTTTTATTTATGGCTAGTTTATTAGCATTTAAATTTTATTTTTTAGATAGGAGACAGGAGTGAGAACTGAGGAGTATTATTCTTGCTTCCCCAGATCACTCCCAATACAGTTCGGTTAAGGAATTTATCTGTTGAGGCAGGCAGAGGGGGCAGGGGAAGTAGAGAGGCAGGGGGGGAAAGAGTTGATCGACATTTGGTTTTCTCCTCCCCTGCTCCCCCTGCTTATCCGAACCCTATTGAGCTCACTCCTGCTTCCTCTACCTCCTCGAGCGATCGCAGTTTAAGAAAACCAGCGATCTAGTACAGAGGTTCTAGCCCCCCCAAATTTTCTCCAAAACAGTGTGGGGTGCAATATCCGTCATTTTGCCTGTGTTCGATTTAATCGCCAGGAACTTATTGCTTTGAGGCAATAGTTTAGCTGGTTGTCTGAAACCAAATAAGGCAATGGTATAAGTTTGTACTGCGACACTTAAGTGCATTAAGGCACTATCCGTACATAGCATCAAATTTGCTCCAGCAATCATCGCTGCTAGTTTTCCAATATCACCTGGAGAACTTACCTTGATATTTGACGTAGATTGCTTGATGCTATTGACAAACTCTTCATCATCTGGTTCAGATATGGCGACTATAGGCATATCTGGCTGCTTATACTGTAAGTCTTGAATAATCTGCTGCCAGTACTTAACAGGGTAGGCGTTATCCAGACTTTTCAGCTTGGCTACTTTGCTGGAGCGACCATGAATTAAAACGTAGCCTGTTTCTTTGATTTCCAACCGTTGTTGCTCCTTATCTGCCCAGTCAATATCTGTAGATGGCACGTTGATTGTTAACTCGGGACTTGGAGACTTGATGCCTAACCCTTGCAGCAGGTCGTGATACATAGTAGCAGCATACTGCTCTGTTTTCAAGGGAACTGGGTTGGTAAGAAAAGCAGCGCCTTTGCCTTGATAACCAATGCGCGTGGGAATTCCAGTCAACCAAAGTAAAAAACCCAGTAACCAGCTTTGCCCTAAAGTAATAGCAACATCGTACTCGCGTTCGCGAATTACTCCCACAAGATTTGCCCAGTCTGCCAAACTGTTACGGTCTTTAAAATCAAACATCCGCACCTCGTTAACTGACTTGCTCACTCGGTAAGCTGCCTTGGATTGGGGTTCCACAACGACATCTATCTGAGCGTTGGGGTAATGCCGCTTCAGGTCATCAAGAGTGGGAAAGAAGAGAATTTGGTCGCCAATTCCGCCAGGAACAAGGGCTACTACTCGCATAATATTTATTTACGCTTACTCGCTCCCTATTTTAGGGGAAGATAGGGTTTGTTAGTTATTAGTTGTTAATTGCTGATTGTTCATTGCCATTAACCGTTAGCCCTTCGGGTAGCCTTATTTACACCATCATATACTAGTGGAAAATTGGGGAAAATCGTGCATTTATTAATTCCAGCAGCAGGAACAGGACGGAGAATGGGGAGCGATCGCAATAAACTCCTGCTATTCGTGCGATCGCAACCAATTATCAGTTGGACTCTCAAAGCAGCTGAGGCTTCACATTCTATCAGTTGGATCGGTATTATTTCTCAACCTACTGACTGGTCAGACTTCAAGACTATTCTTGCTCGCCAGAACCTAACCAAGTCAGTGGAATTGATTCCAGGTGGCTCCACCCGTCAAGAATCGGTTTACAATGGTTTGCAAGCTCTGCCAAACTCAGCTAAGCAGGTTTTAATTCATGATGGAGCCAGATGTCTTGCTACAGCCGATTTATTTGACAGGTGTGCCGACGCCTTGTCCCACTGTCAAAGTTTGATTGCGGCAGTACCTGTAAAGGACACGATCAAAGTTGTAGGTGAAAATGGGATCATTCAAAGTACACCTGATCGACGGCAACTGTGGGCCGCACAAACTCCCCAAGGATTTGATGTTAAATTGTTGAAACAGTGCCACGCTGAGGGGATTCGTCAAGGATGGTTAGTCACTGACGATGCGGCTTTGTTTGAAAAGTGTGGTCTCAACGTGCAAATTGTTGAGGGTGAAGAGACAAATTTAAAGGTAACGACTCCACAAGATTTGGCAATTGCCGAGTTCATTTTGAAAAATAGACTGGGAGAGGAGTAAGGTAATTCGTAATTGGTAGTTGGACGAATACCTTTGGGCAAGGCAGAAGGTCTAATAAATTTTGTTGATGTTAATACAAGTATTGACGCAAAAAGGTAATCATGGTAGCATACGACACAATTTTTATTCGTCTCATGTCCTGAATGCAGCGTTGCAAGCAATGGCTAAGGAGTGAAGACGAATAACCAATGACCAATGACTAATAACCGATGAATTCAGCGACTAAAATCGAAGCGATTCTCTATTTAAAAGGTAAACCCCTGTCAATCGGCGAAATTGCTGATTATGCCGCCTGCGATCGCGCTACTGCTGAGGAGGGCATAATTGAATTAATTGATGAGTATGCCCATCGAGATACTGCTTTGGAAATAGTGGAAACTCCCAACGGTTACAGTTTGCAACTGCGCTCAGACTTTCATGAGCTAGTGCAAATAATGATCCCAGTAGAATTGGGAGTAGGAGCATTGCGGAGTTTAGCAGCGATCGCCCTCAATAGTCCCATACTTCAAAGCGATCTGATTAACCTACGTGGTTCAGGAGCATATCAACACGTTCAAGAACTCGTTGAACTCGGTTTTGTGCGGAAACGCCGAGACAGT
>CAZZVG010000015.1:0-17170 GCA_964657295.1 Iningainema sp.
ACAGGAGCCTTTCTGTTAACACTGCTATGCTCCCAAGCTTAAAAACGTGGGAGCGCTGTCTTGGCAATACTTGACGATTAAGCAACCGTCGCAATAACACTGGCGCTGCTATTAAGTATTAACAATTTCGAGCTTCACAAGCACCAATACTCACCCAGGTACTAGAACCGTCTGCCCAATGTTCTTTCTTCCAAATGGGAGCGTTGTGTTTGAGGGTATCAATTGCATATTGGCAAGCTTCAAATGCCTCTTTCCGATGAGGACAACCTACTGCCACTAAAACACTGATTTCTCCTACTTGCAAGCGCCCAATCCGATGATGGATCGTTATGCGATTCACATTCCTCCAGTCAGAGCGAATATTAGCAGCAATTTGATAAAATACCTGTAGTGCCATTGGCTCATAGGCTTGATACTCTAAGGAAACCACAGGTTTACCATCGGTTTTATTGCGAACCATCCCACTCATCACAACGACTGCGCCATTAGCTGGATCGTTAGTCTGTTCGTAAGCGGACTCAATAGATAATGGCGCAAATGTAATTGCAAAGCCGTCTTCGGCTCTTGGTTTTATGAGAGAGCCAAATGTATTTGTCAAAACTAAGTTCATCTAAAAAACTCCGATATGTATGGAAACCGTGCGGTTTTAAACTACGGATGAAACACAAACGCTCCTTAAAATGAGCGTCAAGCTACCCGCCATGAGTTATAAGCAAGAAGCTGACAATCAATATTGTGTAGCATTTTGAGTAAGTCGTTTGCCAGTCTTGAAAGAGTTGTAGAGACATTGCCCAAGGCGTCTTTATCGGAGTTAAGATGTAATATTAAAGAAGAAAAAACATAACTCCTGTACGGGCGGGTTTGAGAAGATGTCGTGTTTGCTTCATTATTTTGTGCCATAAACCCGCCTCTACTAACCTCCTAACTCCTAACTCTCCGAAGATGACTAATTTGATCCTGGTTGTAGACGATGACGATTTTACGCGAATGCAATTGCGGAATCTGCTAGAACAAGCAGGGTATCGGGTCACAGAGGCTAGTCATGGCGAGCAAGCGTTAAAAGAGTATAAAAAAATACAGCCAGATTTAGTGCTGCTAGATGTTTTAATGCCAGGGATGGATGGAATAACTTGTTGCGCTCGATTGCAAACACTTCCCGGTATTGCCAACACACCTATATTAATGATTACTGGTTTATACGATAAAACCTCTATAGAGCAGGCTTTTGCTGTTGGTGCTACAGATTACATTACAAAACCAATTCACTGGCAAGTCTTACGTCAAAGAGTACGTCGTCTCCTCGAAGCCCGACGCACGATGGAAGAATTACGAAAGCAAACCGAACAGGCGCAGAGTCGGGAAGAACAATTCAGGATGGCACTAGAAGCAGCCCAAATGAGTATTTGGAACTGGGACATCTTGAACAACCAAGTCACTTGGTCGGAAAGATCGAGAGCGCTATTTCGTTCTGAAGATAAGACCTTTGAAGCTTTTATAGAATGCGTTCATCCTCAAGACCGCGATTTCGTTAGGCGATCGCTAAAGCTCTCGTTGCGGGAAGGCACAGAATACGATATAGAATTTCGTGTGGTTTTGTCGGACAACAGTATTTGCTGGATGGCAAGCAAAGGCCTTGTCTTTCGCGACTCCTCTGGAGCTATAATCCGGATGTCTGGGGTAGACATAAATATTACGAAGCGTAAGCTGGCAGAGGAGGCTTTAGAAGTTTATGCCAACCGACAAGCACTCTTAGCAGAGCTTAGTCAACTGGCACTTTCTGGGATAGATCTGACTACGTTGATGCATGAAACAGTCATCCTCATTGCCCAAAGCCTTGGAGTTGAGTATTCTAAAGTCTTAGAACTACTACCAGATGGTAATTTCCTCTTCTTGCGCGCAGGAGTAGGTTGGCAGGAAGGTCTTGTAGGAAAAGCAAACGTTAGTGCGGAAATGAATTCGCAAGCTGGCTACACATTGATGTCCCACGAGCCAGTGATTGTCACAGATATGCGTACAGAAAGGCGTTTCTCTGGACCACCTTTGCTTCATCGCCATAAAGTGGTCAGCGGGATCTCAGTGATTATTCATGGCAAAGAACGTCCTTATGGTGTCTTAGGAGCACACACAACACAAATGCGTGTGTTTAGCAAAGATGATATTTACTTCTTACAAGCAACGGCCAATCTGCTAGCTACAGCTATTGAGCGGCAGAAAGTGGAAGATGCTCTCAGGGAAAGCGAACAACGCTGGCAGTTGGCAGTGCGGGGTAATAATGATGGCATTTGGGACTGGATTGCAAACCCTAATAGCGAACCAGATGCTGACTTTACTAATTTTGAGAAAGTGTTCTTCTCAACTCGTTGGAAGGAAATTCTCGGTTACGTTGACAGTGAAATTTCCAACAATTTAGATGAATGGGCAATGCGCGTGCATCCAAATGATATTAATAGGGTCAAACAAGTCATTACCTACCACTTTGCCAAGAAAACCCCATTTTACATTAGTGAGTATCGCATCCGTTGTAAAGATGACAGCTATAAATGGGTTTTGGATCGGGGTCAGGCGCTATGGGATGAAAATGGTAAAGTCTTGCGCATGACAGGTTCCTACACTGATATTACAGAGCGTCAACTGGCAGAAGAAAAGTTACGCCAGAGTGAAGAGCGTTTTCAAATAGTTGCCCGTGCCACGAACGATATTATTTGGGACTGGGATTTGGTGACAAATAAGATGTGGTGGAATGAAGGGACACATAGACTTCTTGGTTTTAAGATAGAAGTAGGAGATACCTCCGACTGGTGGTTTGAACACATAC
Source organism: Iningainema sp. (assembly GCA_964657295.1). Taxonomy (GTDB): domain Bacteria; phylum Cyanobacteriota; class Cyanobacteriia; order Cyanobacteriales; family Nostocaceae; genus Rhizonema. Next base: position 2,816 of record CAZZVG010000015.1, read on the forward strand.
ACCCAGACGATAGACAGAGAATTGTTGGCGAGATCCAAGCGGTGATCGCCAATGGGGAACAATTTTGGTCAAATGAATACCGCTTTCGCCACAGCAGTGATTCTTATGCTTACATATACGATCGCGCTTATGTCGTTCGCGATCGCACAGGCAAACCAGTGCGGATGATCGGCGCAATGATGGATATCACTGATCGCAAGCAGGTACAAGAAGAGTTACAGCGCCAAAACTTGGGATCAAAATTATTTGCCGATATCACATTAAAAATTCGGCAGTCTTTACAAATTGATGAAATTCTTCAAACCAGTGTGACAGAGGTGCAAAAGCTGCTCCAAGCTGATCGTGTCTTAATTTTTCGCGTGTGGTCTGATGGTTCGGGAATGGTGGTGAAAGAGGCAGTTGTTCCTGGCTTCCCACCCGTTATAGGGAAAAATATCAACGACCCTTGCTTTCAACAAACTTATATTGAAAAGTACCGCCAAGGGCGGATTAGTATCATTAGCGACATCCATCAGGCTGACATCCCACCTTGTTATGTGGAATTTTTGCAACAATTTGCTACCAAAGCCTACTTAATTGTCCCAATTATCTTACACAATGAACTTTGGGGGCTACTGATAACTTATCAATGTACCCATCCCCGTCAATGGACTGACTGGGAAACCGAACTTTTGCAACAATTAGCAAATCAAATGGGTATTGCTGTAGCTCAAGCCAAAATGCTTGAACGAGAAATCAAGCAACGGGAAGAACTCAGCCGTTCTAATGAGGAACTGCAACAGTTTGCCTTTGTCGCCTCCCACGATTTGCAAGAGCCTCTGCGGAAAATTAAGACCTTTGGTGATCGCCTCAAAGTCACCTGTAGCGATGCGTTTACCGAACAAGGACGTGATTACTTAGAACGGATGCAGAATGCAGCCCGGAGGATGCAGTCTTTGATTGAGGACTTATTGATCCTTTCACGAATTACCACAAAAGCACAGCCTTTCTCAAAAGTGAATCTTACCCAGATAACGCATGAGGTATTATCCGATTTGGAGGTGCTGATCCAGCAAAACCGGGGACGTGTAGAGGTAGGCAAGTTACCCACTATTAAAGCTGATCCCCTACAGATGCGTCAATTGCTGCAAAACCTGATTGGCAATGCCCTCAAATTCCATCGTCCGGAAGAACCGCCTGTTGTCAAACTTTATAGTCAATTGATCACAGAGGTGGATGGGGAAGAACTTTGTCAAATTGTTGTGGAAGATAATGGTATTGGGTTTGACGAAAAGTATCTTGATCGCATCTTCAATGTTTTTCAACGGTTGCACGGACGCAGCGAATATGAAGGGACGGGTGTGGGCTTAGCTATTTGCCGAAAAATCATCGAACGTCATCACGGAAGGATCACCGCCAAAAGTAAACCACAACAGGGGGCAAGTTTTATAATCACACTGCCGATTCATTCTCATGCCTGATTTTTTCGATGTTAAAAGGTATTACTATACTCTTACTATCTTAAAAAAGTTTACTATACCTTTAAAGGATGATTCTTTGACTACAATTATCAAGAATTTGTTACGTTTAATCATCAATTCATCCTCATAACCCACGCTAAGGAGAAAATACAAAGTGAAGGGTCGGCAAACAACCGTCACAATTTTGATGGCTGATGATGATGATGACGACTGTATGTTGGCTCGTGAGGCATTGATCGAAAGTCGATTGGCAAACGAGTTACGTATCGTTAACGATGGTGAGGAGTTAATGGATTATCTCTATCAGCGCGGTAAATATACCCAGGAAAGTCATTCACCGCGACCGGGGTTGATTTTGCTTGATTTAAATATGCCTAAAAAAGACGGTCGTGAGGCGCTTAGAGAGATTAAAGCCGATCCTCATCTCAGGCAAATTCCGATTGTGGTCCTAACAACCTCTAAGGCAGAGGAAGATATTTATCGTTCTTATGATTTGGGTGCAAACTCTTTCATCATCAAGCCAGTGACTTTTGCAGCATTAGTTGAGGTGATGAAGACAATAGGAAAATACTGGTTTGAAATTGTGGAACTGCCGCTATTATAAGCAATGGGAGACAGAAATGGATAACAGCCCCATTAAAGTTCTTCTAGTAGATGATGATGAAGATGACTATATCTTAACTCGTGATTGGTTTAATGAATTTCAGGTTGCCAGTTGCCAGTTAGAATGGGTAGGCAATTATCAAGCCGCAAGCAATGCGATCGCCGCTCACCAACACGATATTTATCTTGTTGATTATCGTTTGGGTGTGCGGAGTGGATTGGAACTTTTGCGCGAAGCAATTACTAATGGCTGCTCTTCTCCAATCATTTTACTGACTGGTAAAGGGGATCGGGAAATAGACATTGAAGCAATGAAAGCGGGAGCCGCAGATTATCTCGAAAAAAGCCAGTTAACTGCGCCTTTGTTAGAACGTTCTGTGCGCTACGCCATAGAACGCAAAAGAGCAGAACAAAAAATTCGTGAACAAGCAGCACTACTCGATGTTGTGACCGATGCGATTTTTGTACATAATTTTGAGAAGATCATTTTATTTTGGAACAAAGCAGCCGAGCGTTTATACGGTTGGCAGGCTTCCGATGCGATCGGTAAAAAGATATCAGAACTTTGGGAGGAAAAAAATAAACCGCAATTGCTAGAAGCACTCAATACCGTCGTACAAAATGGCTTTTGGGAGGGAGAACTGTATCAAACAACAAAATCTGGCAAAGATATCATCGTTGAAAGCCGTTGGACACAGGTGCGTGATTTTGAGAAAAAAGGACAATCAATTCTCATTGTGAACACTGATATTACGCAAAAAAAAGAATTAGAAGCACAATTTTTACGTGCCCAACGTTTGGAGAGTATTGGTACTTTAGCCAGCGGAATTGCCCACGATCTGAACAACGTCTTAGCACCGATTTTGATGACAGCCCAACTTTTAGAGTCACAACTGCAAGATGCTCGGAGTCAGCGACTCCTCTCGATATTAATTACTAATACCAAACGTGGAGCGAATTTAGTCAAGCAAGTGCTGTCTTTTACTCGTGGCATTGAAGGCGATCGCTCTCTATTGCAATTAAAGCATTTACTTAAAGAAATTCAGCAAGTTCTCCAAGAAACATTTCCCAAATCTATTGAAGTTTCTACCTACGTATCACCAAACCTTCTAATAGTGCGTGGTGATGCTACCCAATTGCATCAGGTACTAATGAATTTATGTGTCAACGCCCGTGATGCTATGCTTGAAGGCGGGACTTTGACAATCGCTGCCGAAAATTTTGTGATTGACGAAAATTATGCCAGGATGAATCTTGAGGCAACTGTTGGTCCTTATATTGTGATTACTGTTGCGGATACTGGAGTTGGCATTCCGCCGCAAATATTAGATCGCATATTTGAGCCATTTTTCACCACTAAAGAACTTGGCAAAGGAACCGGATTGGGACTTTCAACTGTACTCGGCATTATCAAAAGTCATAGCGGTTTTATCAACGTATCTAGTCAGGTAGGACTCGGCAGTGAATTTAAAGTGTTTCTACCAGCACAAGAAGTCACAGAAAGTATAGAAAATCGAGAACAGGAGTTGCCTTTGGGCGAGGGCGAATTAATTTTAGTTGTGGATGATGAAGATTCTATTCGAGATATTACGAAAACATCTCTGGAGAACTATAACTACAAAGCAATAACTGCGAACGATGGTATTGAGGCGATCGCCCTTTATGCTGAATATCGGGATCAAATAGCTATTGTATTAACAGATATGATCATGCCTTCTATGGATGGGTTGACAACCATCCGCACATTACAAAAAATTAATCCCGCAGTTAAGATTATCGCCATCAGCGGATTAGCTTCAAGCGATAAGGTGAATGAAGCAACAGACATAGGTGTCAAAGCCTTTTTACCCAAACCCTTTACAGCAAAGCAATTATTGCAAACCATTAGCGTTGTCAAAAGTACAAAATAGAATGATGAGGCTAAGATTCCCGACTTCGTAAAAGTTGTCGGGAATCTTCAATCTGTAAGCAGTCACAAAAGTAAGTATGAACAATAAAAATTCGGAAATTTTAGCCACAAACGTTGCTTTTTATCGAGCCTTTGAAAAGAAAGATATTGAGGCAATGGATACTGTATGGTCTCAAGGAACGGGTAGCCTTTGTATTCACCCTGGATGGAAGCTATTGAAAGGTTGGAAGGAAATTCGCTCCTCCTGGGTGAAGATTTTTCAAAATACGGCTTACATAGAAATTAACACAGATATAATGACTATAGAAGTTCGCGATCATCTTGCTTACATTGTACTTGTTGAAAATGTGCTTCAAGTTATAAACGGCAGAAGACTTGAAGCACAATCAATGGCTACAAACATGTTTGAGCTTCTAGGTGGTAAATGGTACTTAGTTCATCATCATGCCAGCCCGATCGCACAGTAAGTCTAACTCAATTGTTGTAGGTGCTACAAATGGTTTTGACTGCCCAGCAATTAGAAGCAATGATGCCTGACGCTAGTCAGATCATGAGTGATGAGCCAGAAATGGAAAGTTCTTTACATTATATGCAACTGTTGCTACTCGTCACATGTTTAGAATGGCTGTGGCGGGACAGAAATGATTACTTCATTGGTGCGAACCTGACTATTTATTTTAGTCGTCAACAACTGCGAAATCGTGATTTTCGCGGTCCGGATTTTTTCTTAGTCAAACAGACTCAAAAGCGTCCTCGTAACGCTTGGGTAGTTTGGGAAGAAGATGGCAAATACCCAAATTTGATTATTGAATTGCTATCCACTAGCACAGCGGACACAGATCGAAGTTTGAAAAAAAACCTGTATCAAGACCGTTTCCATACATCAGAATATTTCTGGTTTTCTCCAGAAACACTCGAATTTGCTGGATTTCGGTTAGCAGGAAGTCAATATCAAGAGATTTTAGCAAACGTTGTGGGCTGGCGGTGGAGCGAGGAGTTAGGCTTGTATTTAGGTGTTGAGTTGGGTAAACTCCGTTATTTTACTGCTGAAGGGAACAAAGTGCCGACACCAGAGGAAGCGGCACTGGAAGCACAGCAAAGTTTACAAGAGGAACGCCAACGGGCTGAAAAATTAGCCGAAAAACTGCGATCGCTTGGTATAGATGTAGAGTAGAGACGCATTATTATTATACCTTTCTAAGATTTTAAGAATTGCGCTCTTCACCGTCCATCGTACTGACAGATACCTACTTAATCAATCCCAACATCTAGAAAAAAGGTGAATGCATCGGTTGAGAGACGACTATTTATAGCTTCCGTTGCTTAATAGGTTGAGCGGGATTACCAGCATAAATTGTCATTGGTTCTAAGGAATGCCCAGCAACACCACCAAGTGTGAGTACTGCTCCCCGTCCTACAGTCACTCCAGGACCAATGATTGATTTTGCGGCAATCCAACTGCTTTCTTGAATGTGAATTGGCGCAGAAGTTAGCTGAAAATTGGGATGATTCCAGTTGTGATTTCCTGTGCAAAGATAGATTCCCTGAGACAAACAAACATGACTTTCGATAGTAATCGGGGCAATATTGTCCAGCCAAGCATCTTCACCAATCCAAACGCAGTCACCTACTGTCAGTCGCCAGGGAAACTTCACCCTGATCCCAGGTTTAATCCGGACACCTTGACCAATTTTTGCACCAAACAAGCGGAGTATCCCAACTTTGAAAGTTGACATGGGAAGCCAATAGCTTTGTACTAAAGCTGTCCCAACAAAATACCAAAGAAGTTGTTTCCAGTAGGGAGCGCCAGGGGTATAAGTACCAAGGGTGTAGTTATCTAAACGCATAGGATAAGCAAGCAACACGAGGATTGAAACTGGCTCCAGTGCGACCTGTCACAATCCAGAGAATGGAGCGACCGCTATCGCGTAGAATATGAAGCAAGGATTCTTTTGATTGGTTGGAAGGAATAGAAATTGGAGTAAAGGTAATGCCTTGACTGCCAAGGACAAGGGTTGCTATTGCTTTTGCTCTTGGCATGTGGAAGTCGGAAGTAATCAGGTAAAGGTGTTGAATGTTCTGGCTTTTGAACTCTTCCACAAGAGAAGTGAAGTTGGTAACAGTATCAACTGCACGGTAGTCAAGGTGGACTCTTTGAGCAGGGACACCAGCAGCGCGGAAAATCTCTCGGGCTTTGCTGTCTGAGATACCAGAAGAAACCCAAATGTCTAGAGAGGGGTAAGCAGAGGCAAATTGGGCAGTGAACTCTTCCCGATCTTGGCCACCACCAAGGGTAAAAATGGCTTGGGGTTGAGGGGCTTGGTAGGATGCGATGAAAAGTCGAATTGGAATAATGCTGATTAGCAGGATGGTGAGGAAGCTTAATATAGTCAGAATTAAGTGTTTTTTGAATACATATTGAAATCGGTTTAGCAACATACTTGATAAATTTGACAACGAAGTACTAAATTAAGAATGGCATTGGCGATCGCTAATGAGAAGCTTCAGCAATTTTGTGCTAGTTTGATGAATTCTGAGAGCAAACTTCTAATTTAGAATAAGCACAAACTTCTTTTGAGGTTAAATCCGCTACGGCTTGATTACCTGCTTCAGTGAAGTGAACGCCATCTCGAAAGTATGACTCCACAGTAGTAGTGGGTAAAGTAGACCAAGCTAAATGTATGTCAAACACAGGAACTTGTAAATCTCTAAGAATCTTTAAAAATTCTGATTTATACTTCGGAGTACTAAATTTGGGAATCAAATCTGCACGGTCGGGCGTAAATAAAACAAATACTGGAATTTGTTTAGCTCTCACTAAACTCACCATTGCTTTTAACTGTTGCATATTCTGCTGAAATTGCTGATCAACTTCACTCTCTAAGATTTGTGGTGCAGAAGAACTAGAATTAGAGGCTGCAAGGAATTGAAGCAAGATATAACGTATTATGAGTTCTTGAGTCGCGAGTACAGGAGGACGATCTGGAAAGTGCCAATCATGTCCGACCATTTCACCAGTGTTCATTGGCTGAGTAAAATCATTACTACCAATTTCCAAAACGACAACGTCACTTTGAAATGTACCAAACTTACGAAGATAGCCTAGTTCATTACCAATTGCCCAAGAACCAGCAGAAGCATTGAGAACTTCTACGGACTTTCCCGAAGATGACAATCTAGTTTTTAAAAGTTCAGAGATTGTTTTGCTTTGATCGGTAGGAATACCGCCATTTAAAACAGAATCTCCTGTCATTAAAATTCTCGTAACACCCTTAGGCTTTTCTAATGTAATAGGTTCAGAACGCTGAGAATATTGATTGTATGTTATTCTTTTGCCAAAGCGTTTGACATTCTGATTTGGTTGGAAACGATATCCTATATCTGGATCTTTCTGTGAAAGAGGAGGATTTCCTAATCCAAAAATAATTTTTAACACAAATTCAACTATTACGAAACTTGTAAGTATAGAGGCTACTATCCTATATTTTGGTAAAATTTTCATTTGTGATGATAAAAGAATTTATTTGGGCTTTGAATAAGCTCTAGATATCCATCATAAACTTTATTCTCTGCTCTTTTTACGCCTATCTTGATCAATTTTGATAATGACTAACTTCATTAAGTTAATAATATTTTTAAAACCACTAGTAGACTTGGGCAATTTCTTTGCCGATTTTTGAGCGTAGTGCTGCAAATACAGGTAACTGAAAATCATTTTTTAGCATATATAGTAAATTCAGTTTGGCTTTATTTTTTGGTCAATGCTACTTGAGTTTTCATATTCGATTAACCGAATAGACAGAAGGATTTCTGCTAAGACTCGCTGAAATGCATAGTACCAACCATGCCAACCATCAAAGATACCGCCTTTCAAGATCAGGCAGTAGATCAAGATGATGAAGGGGGCTAATATTTTTAAAGTGCGAATACGATCGCCTAAACTAAGTTCACTCGAATGAGTCTCCAGTAACTTTTTGACTTCAATCACCATATAGTGATCTTGCGCCCACAACCAACGACTGAGGGGTTTGCGGTCATCATGATAGATACAGGAAGAAAGTCGTTGGGAATTTCCTTCTACAATAACTTGATGGGCATGACCATCATTTTTATAGATGGCTTTTTCTCGTCTGTAGAGAACTTTACGTGGTGGCAGTAAGGTACCATGTAAAGCTTTACCGAAGACGCAGTATTTAAATTGAACAATGTAGCTATCGACTTCAGGCTCCTCTCTAAGATTTTTGATTTCAATAACCAAGTCCTCAGAGAGAACATAGTCTGCGTCTAAGGAAAGCACCCATGTAGATTCAATTTTTGATAATCCATAATTACATTGATTGGCAAATGAATCAAATTGTCTTTGGAATAATTCTACTTGAGGATAGCATTGAAGCATTTCTAAAGTTGTGTCATTACTGAAACTATCAATGACAACAATCCTATGAGCCCAAGTTAGACGCTGGAGGGTACGTTCAATGTTGGGAGCTTCGTTATACGTGAGTAAAAGTGGTGTTATTTCTTCTATCATTATTGGTGTGAAGACAATCTCATGTAATAATTAACTTACCTGTTGATTTTATTGATGTTTGTGATGTCATAATTTGACTCTTTCCTACTTTATGTAACAACCTGGTTTTGTGTTGGTAATTTGGCTGTAGATGTCGTTTAGGTTGTTTGCAACCTGATCCCAGGTATAACGTTGAGAAATTAGTTGACGAGCGCGATCGCCCATCCTATGAGCTTCTTGGGGATGCTCTAAAGCCTGCTGTAATGAAGATGCGATCGCACTTACATTAAGTTTTGCAACATAGCCGAGGTGTTGCTGTTCAACTAAATCAGCTAAAGCAACACCAGGAGTCACTAGAACAGGAAGACCTACAGCGAGAGCTTCTAAGACTGCTAAGCCAAAGTTTTCTGAGTGGGAAGTTAAAGCAAATAGGTTTGCTCCCTGCATCAATATGTCCTTGATTTCTCCTTTAACAAATCCAATAAAATGGGTGCGATCGCGAATACTATGAGCAACTAAAAGAGATTCAACTTCACTTTCGTATTCTTTTGAACCACTACCTGCGATCGCAAAAGTGAAGCGGTAGTTGCTAAGTTTTCCTAGTGCGGGAATTAGGTAATCTAGACCTTTTTTAGGATGCAGGCGAGATAAAAACAAGATGATCGGTTCATCTGCGGGAAGATTGAGGTATTGCCGCAGACGCTGATGAGCATCAGCAATGCTAGGAGGGGTACAAAGACCGTGGGGCAAGATAAAGCTTGGGGTACTCAAACCTAACTGAGAAACTTCTTGCTGTTCTTGGTAAGAGGTGAAGTGAAGTGTTTGACTGTGATTGAGATTGGCTTTTTCTATAACTTTGAGATAGATTTGCTTTTTACGAGCGCTTTGCTGAAGTGACCACTCGCACAGTTGTCCCAAGGGGCGAACGATGTAAGGAACTTGCTTTTGGCGAGCGATCGCCATCGCCGCTGTAGAAGGATAGGAAAAAATAGCATGAACGTGTAGCAAATCATACTTTTCCACGATCTGCCACAGCCAAGTTGTTAACTGGCTGGAGAAAGCAAACTCGCGTAGGGCGTGGAAGCTAGGAGAAAAGCGGGGGAAGAACCAGACTGGAACTTGTTGATACTCAGTGCGTTGCCCAAGAGGTACATCAAGTAGATTGGGTCCATTATCGTTTGTCGTGGCAATTTCAGCATCAATACCTTTATCTCGTAGTGCTTTGACCATTTCTATAACAGCAAGGCTCGGACCACCCCGCGTTTGAGCAACAGAAGGAATGACATGAAGAACTTTCATACTGCAACCTGCTCCCACCAGTACTTAAGAATTGCTAAATTCCAGCGACGATACCAGGGTGTGAGAGGTATATTTTGCGGAATATTCACATTGCTATTGCTAAAGTAGTCACGCCATTCTCCTACCATCCACTCCTCAAAGGGGAAGGAAAAACCTCGTTTACGATTGTTAACAACCGACTTAGGTAATTCGGAAACGGCTGCAATCAACAATTGTTTTCCCGCAGCTAAACGGATATTGCTAGGAACCGATCCAACTGCTTCTAGTAAAGTGCGATCCACCAGAGGAACTCGGAGTTCCAGTCCCCAAGCCATGCTCATGACATCGCTGTCTCGTAATAACTGATTACGCATATAGCAACTGAGTTCTAAAAAGCTCACTTCATCTTCTAAAGAGAAAGTCTGCCCCCGACAATTTGAGATCAAAGCACGGTTAGTCGGTAGAGATCTATCTGGAAGATATTGGTGAGCAATTACACAAGCTTCTGTGTGGGAGAAAATTCCTCGGAAACTGCGATGGGCTGCGGCTGAAGACGGGGTTTGCTGTAGAAAATCACCTAAGCGCTTCATTTTGGATGATGTTCCCCAATGTGCCAATCCTGCACCGACACTAGTTGCGAGAGGAACTGCTTGCAGTCGCTTACCCCATGTCACCATTTGCGGAATTTTCTGAAATGAGTGATATCCACCAAATAACTCATCTCCACCCAGTCCGGAGAGTACGACTTTAGTGCCGTTTTCACGGGCAACCCGAGAGACGCAAAAAGTGTTAAAGCCATCAACACTGGGTTGGTCAATCGCTTCGAGAAACTTAGGCAATAGCTCTTTTGCTGATGATGCTGTAAGTTTATATTCGGTATGTTTTGCCCCAAACTCCTTTGCTATTTGCTTAGCAATTTCTCCTTCGTTCCACTCTTGTTCTTCAAAAGATATGGAGTAGGTGCATAACGTTTCTTTTTGAGTCTGACTGGCAAGGGCTAGAAGCGCTGTTGAGTCGATCCCACCACTGAGAAAAATACCGACAGGGACATCACTGACAAAGTGATGTTGAATAGAGTCAATTAAAGCTTCCCGAACTTTTTCTTGAGCTTCTAGTGGTGAAATCGTTGTCGGAGTAAAATTGATTTGCCAGTACTGCTTTTTTGTCACGCTATCGCGTTGCCAATAAAGCCAATGACCGGCAGCTAGACAATGGATACCGTCAATTAAAGTGTATGGTTCTGGAACTGAACCAGTGGTCAAATAACCGTATAACCCCTCTAAACTCATGTCAACAGCAGGTAAACCAGTGGCAAGAATCGTTCTCAGTTCTGAAGCAAAGATCATGGTCGAACCAGATTGCCAGTAATACAGGGGCTTAATTCCTAGAGGATCACGAGCTAAAAAACAAGTTTTCTCAAAGTCATCCCAGATAGCAAAGGCAAACATCCCGCGTAAATGTTTGACGCAGTTAAAAAACTCTGTTTGGTAAAGCTTGAGAATGACTTCTGTATCTGTTTGTGAATGAAACTGCTCTCCTTGAGAAATCAGATGCTGGCGCAGTTGTTGAAAGTTATAAATCTCACCATTGAAGGTAATCCAGTATCTCCCGTCAGGAGTAGACATCGGTTGGTGTCCCGTAGGGCTGAGGTCAAGAATTGCTAGACGAGTATGAGCGAGAGCCGCTTGTCGATCACTGGAAAGATAAATACCTGAATCATCAGGACCACGATGTTGCAGCGCTGTTTGCATCCGCCGAATTATCGTTTCTAAGGCATCCTGATACTGATTAACTGTGATAATTCCTGCAATGCCACACATTGTTAAAATTAGCTCCTTTTCATCGCCTGGAAATGTTGATCAAAATGGCTAGCAAGAGTTTGTTGAAAACGCTCAAACCCAAAGTTATCAATGACCTTACGACGTAAAGCTTCAGGTTGATACATTAAAGTATTGGGATAATTATATTGTATGATTTTAATCACAGCTTCAGTAATTTCTCTATGGTTATCAGGATCCACCAGTGCGCCTAATTCACCATCACAAAGAGCATCAATGGCTCCATCCTGGTTGCCGGCTAAAACAGGTTTGCCACATGCTAGTGCTTCTAAATAGACAATACCAAACCCTTCCTGTTTGCTTGGCATAGCAAAAACATCGCAGAGATTGTAATAATCACACAGTTGTTCATCAGGCACAAACCCTGCTAAACTAATGGAATTTTGCAGCCCAAGTTGTTTGATAAGTTGCTCAATTCTGGCTTGATCGTCTCCTTTGCCAACAATGACGTAGTGAACATTAGGAATTGAGCAGCCAATTTGAGGAAGTGTTCTCAAAATCTGATCGTATCCCTTGTATCGTTCAGCTGCAGCTAACCGGGAAACAGTCAGTATAATTGGCTGTTGTGGTTTTAAGTTATATTTCTCTAGCAAATAGGTAGGTTTTGGTGCTGGTTTAAAGCGACTTGAATCGAATGTGTTCGGCAAGAGAGAGACTTTATTGGGGTCGAGGTTTTGTTCAGTCAGCAGGCGATCGCGAGTGTAGCTGCTGACAGCCAGAATTAGGTCTGCGTGCTGTAAAGCAGTTTTGATAGCAGCGTTTTTAATATCCCAAGCTTCTATACCATGAGCAACTGTCCAATAAGGAATACCAGTTATAAGTTTCAGCTTGTAAGCAGCAACGGTGAAATTGAAGTGAGTTGCAATTATTAGGTCTGGGCGTTGTTGAAGACCTTTACTAATAATTTTAGCAGCAAAGATCGGCGTGCGAATTTTTGATGGCAATGCTCCAGCAAAGTGGAACCGAGTCTTAGGTCGATAAGGAATATCAGGTGTTGTCCGGACATCATTTTTGAGGAAAACATCATACTGACTTTGGGGGTAGAGGTTTTGCAGCGCTTGTAAGAAAAAAGCTGAGTAGACTTGGATACCACCCTTAAACCCAAAAATTTCAGGGAACCAAATGTGAAAATGAGGAGTTGGAGTACCAAGCTTTTGCATATCTTTAATTAGCTGTTGGGGTTAATTGATGATTGGGAGTTCCTAAAATTTCCCGGATTCGATTGGCTAGTTTATGTCTGTACAAACCCCAATTCAGAAGTTCTGCTTTGCGACGGGCAGCCCGTCCCATCTGAGCTAACTCTTGAGGATGACTGTAGCACCACTCCAGCTTTTCCTTGAGTGCTTCCACGTCCCGGATCGGAATGATAAATCCCTCTACCCCATCGGCGAGAATGTCGGGTCCGGCTGTATTGGGTGTAGTAATCACGGGAATACCACAGGACATTGCTTCCAAAAGCACAAGAGCAAAACCTTCAACTAAGGAAGGAAAAACAAAAACGCTAGCACTGCTGTAGTATTGATTGAGTAGGAAATGAGGAGTGGAAGGAACGTGACGGCAAATATCCTTGTACTGCTCTAACCAACCTTTGGGGAAGAGATTTGTTCCAACTAACATCAACTCTGCATCGTGTAATCGCAACTTTTGCCATGCTTGTAATAAATAATGAACGCCTTTGCGAGGAGAGACACGACCTACAAATAAGGCGCGGAAGCCTTCATCTGGTTTAGGCTGTGGTTGGAAGTATTCTACAGGCGCACCGTAAGGAATGACGCTCACTTTTTCTGACTCTACGCCAATGTCTAAAAGAGACTTTTTTGTGAAGGAAGAAGCGACAAAGATGCAATCCGCGAGCTGAACTTCTCGTTCCTTGCGATCGATTTTCCAAACTGGCTCACGAAGCGATTCAATTGCTGGAGCCAATTCAGGGAAGCTTTCGGCTTCTTGGCGCATAATGCTATAGGTCGTTCGGTAAAAGGGAATGGGCAAGTCGTACAGGCAAAGAATACCCTGCTGTTTAGCGACCTCAAAGGTGGTTGCGGCTAAATCTTCATAAGTATAGATTGCATCTAAGCCTTTGAGGTGGTTTTTGGCAACTTGGCGATCAAGGGAAACGTATACCCAGTCCACCAACCCTGAATAGCTTAGATTTAAACGAGCTGCTAGTCTGGTTCGAGAGAGGAATATGCGAACGATTTCTTGCCAAGGATAGGTTTGAATTGTCATACCATGAACACCAATCCAAGTCCGCCTGCCAAGTTCATCTTTGATGTGTAATTTGAGCTTTTTGGGCAGCAAATTTAAGTGACGCCATGCAGGTGCCTCTGGATCGTAGGCGATCGGGGTAATCACCTCTTGTAGCAAGTTAGCTTCTGCCAATGCCAAGGCAGCATTTTGAGCATTAGAAGGATTAATTTGATGAACTAGGGAAATGCGTGGGGTATACATGCTGTTGGTAGGGTGAAAACTGCCGAGTTTCTAATTCTGGAAGCAAGAAGATAAAACCACTGAAGAACCAGTAGTAAATTGCAAAGGTATTGTTAAAGACAAGTTGAGCAGTGATATTAATTAAGTGCAATAGAAAAGCAGTAAGAGCTAATTGCCGTAGAAATGGTGTTTTCAGCTTCATAAAAACACTCCAGATAGAAAAAATTAGACATAGGCGTAGCCCGTACCAAAATAAAAAACCTAATGGTCCTAGCTCTAAAACAATCCTCCCCAATTCGCCTTCAGCAGGTGGAGGCGCTTCTCGTAACGATA